>JAWOCO010000250.1:0-6452 GCA_046483765.1 Alkalispirochaeta sp.
GCATGCGGCTATTTCCATGGTATTCAATCGGGTCTCGCGTGCCGGCCTCGGTGTGCAGATTGTCGATGTTCTGAGTGATGAGTGCTTCCAGGAGGCCCACCTCCTCCCAGTACGCCAGCACCTTGTGTGCGATGTTGGGTTCCGCGCGCCCAAAGTTCTCATAGAAGATCTCCCGGATTACCTGCCAGGAATCCTCCGGATTGCGCAGAAAATATCCGATTTCCAGAACTTGCGGGTCATAGCGGTCCCAGAGCCCTCCCTCGCCACGGAAGGAAGGGATACCGCTCTCCACGGAGATTCCCGCGCCGGTAAACGCCACCAGGTGATCGGCTCCGTGAATAATGTCGGCGGTATATCGAAACTGGTCGTCCTGTTCGTTCATTTCACCAGCTTCGAAATCGCTTTGAACGGTTCAGTACCGCTCACGCGGGCGATCTCAAAGAGAATGGACTCCACCGATGTGATACGCCCGCCTTCACGCTCAATGCGACGGGAGGCGATCTCCTGGTCCCGGGCGCTTCTGCTGGAGGTGGCGTCAAGCACTACCACCGGATCATACCCGGAATCCAATAGGTCGAGGGTAGTCTGTAGTACACACACGTGTGATTCGATCCCGGCGATTATCACGGTGCGCCGGGCGTGGTGCTGCAACTGCTCGGAGAACGCCGCCTCATCACAGCAGCTAAAGGCGGATTTGATGATCGGGGTGAACTGCTCGCCCAGAGCAGAGCGAACCGGCTCCACCGTAGGACCGAGGCCTTTGGGATACTGCTCGGTGACGAGAATGGGTAGATCCAGCACGGTGAGCCCACGAATCAGGGTGCCGATCTTGGTGAGAACCTGATCGGCATCATACATATGGGGATGAAGCCGCTCCTGTACATCGACAATCACGGATATTGTATTGTCACGGGTGACACGCATGCTGGTATTATGCAGGAATGCGCGACTTTTTTGAACTGCCCCCGTTTCTCACCGAGCGGATTGTCCTGGGACCGGTGACGCTGCCCTTCACGCTGTGGGAGCTGGTGACGCAGTTTCTGATCCCGGCGGTGGGAGTCCTGGCTGCGCTCTACCTGGTGGCGATTATCGTGCGGCGTACGCTGCGGCGGATGGAGCTTGCCGAGGAAACGCGCCGGCGAGTGATCCATTGGGTGCGGCGCATCCGCCGTATCGTGTGGGTGGTAACGATACTCGGGTTGGGCTCCCGCCTCTTGGGGGCGGAGGTGGTGCGCTGGACCGGGGTGCTCCTGCGGATTCTCAATCAGCCGTTCTACAGCTCCGGCAGCACGGAGATCTCGTTCGTAACGCTGATTCTAGTAATTCCGGTCTTCTACTTCGCCGGATGGCTCTCCCGCATGACGCGGCGGATGATGGAACACGGGCTGGTCCGGCGGCTCAACCTGGACTCGGCCCGCGCCTTTTCGCTACTCAACGTCTCGCGATTCGCCGTGATGGGGCTCACCGTGGTAGTGGGATTGAGCATCATCGGAATCAACTTGTCATCGCTGGCGGTTCTCTTCGGTGTACTCGGTATTGGCGTTGGTTTTGGACTGCAGCAAGCGGTAGGTGACATGTTCGCGGGTTTGATTATCATTTTCTCCCGCCCCATCAAAGAGGGGGATCGCGTGCTGATCGATGAGATCGAGGGTACGGTACTGCAGATTAAACTGCTGCACACCGTGGTGAACACGGTGACCCACGAAACGATTATCATCCCCAACTCGAAAATTACCGGCAATACGATGCACAACTACTCCTACGACGATGTGTCGATTTTGCTGTGTACGCCGGTGCAGGTGAGTTACGGCAGCGATCTCGACCGGGTGGGGGAGGTGCTGCTCGAGATCGCGCAGCGCAACCCCTGGGCGTACGACGGGCGGGATCATCGGTATCGCGTGTGGTCTTTCGATGATTCGGGGATTACGGTCAAATTGTGTACGTGGATTCGCGACGCCCATGAGCGGGTGCCGACACTGAGCTGGACAAATCTTGAGATCTGGCGAGCATTTCGTACGCACGGAATTGAGATCCCCTTTCCACAGGTTGATCTTCACGTCAAGGATTCCGGGCGTCGAGGCGGAGGCGGGAACGGAGGTGCCACCGGCACCGGAGAGGTGACCGGCTTAGGCGGAGACTTCACTCCCTGACATCAGTTGTTCTACTTTGTCCGGGTTCTTCTCAAGAATGTTCTTGAGCGTGATACTGTCAAAGTAGTTGATGATGTGGTCTGAAGCTTCCTGCCACACGGAGTACACGAGGCAGCGGTCCATGCGGTCACAGGGATCTACGCCATCCGTTTCAGTGCAGGCGGTACAGGGAGTCAGATCGAGCCCCTCATCCACCGCAACGAAGATGTCCTTGATGGTGATCTCTTCCGGCTGTTTCACCAGCACGAATCCACCGCCCGGGCCGCGGACAGAGCCGATGATACCGGCCTTCTTGAGCCGAAAGAAGATCTGCTCAAGAAATTCAGGGGAGATGTTTTCCTCGGCGGCGATCGCCTTAATCGGACGGGGCTTTCCCGTAAACGAGGCCGCGAGGTTGGTCATTGCCCGCAATGCGTAACGACCTTTGGTGGTTATTCTCATGATACCTGACAGTATAGATTGAACAAGCAAATTGCTCAAGATTGAGGAGGAAGAATGTCAATTGTACTTGCTGTAGCTCGTGGTCCGGAGGGCGCGCAGGTTGAGTGGAGGCACTCGATTCATTCCTCGTTATCCGAAGCTGCCCGCGATGAGCCGCCGCATGGGGTGTACTTGGTGGCTCGCACCTACCGTGGTGGCCATGTTCTCGAGTTGGACGCCCACTTTGATCGCATGGAGCGTTCCGCCGCGGCACAGGGGTGGCCGCTTCGCGTTCCGCGAACCCAGCTTCGACAGATTCTGCGGCAGATGCTTCACAAGCTGGGGGGAGAGACGCCGCGGGGCCCCACGCCCGCTGAGCCGCCACCCTCAGGCCCCACGTCTCGTGAGCCCACACCCCAAGGCCCCACGTTACATAAGGACACGCCTTCGCCGCGGGATGGGCGCTTTCGGGTCACCGCCGTTCTGGACGATCCCCCCTGGTACCGTCTGGCTATGGAACCGGCCGGTGGAGTTAATCCGGAACTGCTCCGGCTGGGCGTTCACTGCAGCGTGCACCGGGGCGCAGTGCGGGCCGATGCGGAGATCAAAAGCACCGCCTGGATGGCGGAGCGGCGGTCGTTGGCGGCGCAGTCACGCGGGCGCGCGGATCCAGTCTACGAACACCTCCTGGCGCGGGAGGATGGGGCGATTCTCGAGGGGGCCAGTTCCAATTTCTACGCCTGCATCGGTGGCACGGTGCACACTGCCGGGGAAGGGGTGCTCCACGGTATTGCCCGCCGGATCGTTCTGACCGTGATCGATGACCTGGCGCCGGAGGTGACCGTAGATTTCCAGCCTGCCACCATCGCCCAGCTCGAGTCCGGGGCGATCGATGAGGCGTTCATCACCTCCTCCACGCGGGGGGTCGTGCCGGTGCGGTCCATCGATACAGTTCACCTCGGTCCACCGGGAGCGCTTACCGCCGAGATATCTCGGCGGTACGCTGCGTGGCTCGCGGCTCACCTCGAACCTCTGTGACCCGTGTCGATGGCTTGCCTCCCGCCATATGCCCGACGTATCCTCATAGAATGAGCTGTTACGTGTGCGATATTGTCTCCCGCTTCTCCCCAGGTACCTCGGCAACGATGCACTTCAACACGTTTTTTGGGTATCTGGTGACCCAGGTGTCCCAGATCCTGCAGGACTACGGCTACACCGTTGACCGGGGGGAGATGATGTTTTCCGTGACGACCGACAACGTGCCGGAGGTGATTCAGCGGCTCTACGAGGATGACCGCTTCTCCGAGGATGAGAAAGGCAATATCAACGTGCTGGTTCTCCGAGAGGGTGAATCTCCGGATATGGAGACGATGCAGTTCATGAAGCCGCTGCAGCAGTGGTTCCAGATCGTGAGCGCCTCCGATCTGGTGAGCGTTATCGACGAACACAACGTGCTGGTGCAGTTTCAGCCGATTATTTCCCTGAACGACCGGGCAGTGTATGGCTACGAGTGCCTATCGCGGGGCATCGCGCAGGACGGGTCGATTATCCCCCCGGCGGATCTTTTTGGGCAGGCTAAGGATCTGAAGCTGCTGTTCAATCTGGATAGGGTGGTGCGGGAAAACGCCCTGCAGAGCGCCTGTGACAAGAACGTCCCGGGTTACATCTTTATCAATTTCCTGCCCAACGCGATCTACGATCCCGAGTACTGTCTGCGGACCACGATGGAAAAAGCGCGCCAGGTAGGTATTCCCCGGGATCGGATCGTCTTTGAAATCGTGGAGTCGGAGTCTTTTGAAGATATCGAGCATTTGAAGCGGATCCTGACCTACTACCAGTCCCAGGGCGTGCGGACCGCCTTAGATGATATCGGCAGCGGCTACTCTTCGCTGAATACCCTGGCTACGTTACGGCCGGATATCATGAAACTGGATTTGCACTTGATTCGGGGAATCGACGCGGACTCGCTGAAACAGTCGATCTTCGCTGGACTGCAGCGGATCTCCCGGGACAACGGCATTATTCTGCTTGCGGAAGGGGTGGAAACGGAGGAGGAACTGATGTTCCTCCGGAGTAGTGGAGTTGACCTGGTGCAGGGATACTACTTTTCCAAGCCCGAAAACGAGCCCACCTACCAGCTTCCTCCCGATTTTTGAGGGATGGAATGGCGCCATAACCTACAGCGCCACAACGTGCAGGGCGAGCGTAATGAGCCTTAGCTACTCTGCGTACTGCGCAGCAGGTCCAGCAATTCTCCCAGAATCATCGCGGTAGCTCCCCAGACGATCTCGTCTTCCGCAAGGAAGCTGGGCGCGGTAAGTTCAATCCCCCGGGCGTCCACGCGGCGATGTGCCTGGGTTTGCTGAAGCATATTCAGCGACCCGCGCACGATCCGTCGCACCTCCCGCGGCTGGCGGCGGAGGGTGGGCCAGAACGTATCCTCCGGGTTTTCGCCCTCATACCACGCCACCACCGGTGTAATCAGAAAATCGCTGACATCGATGTACAGGTCACTCAGGGTTCCCAGAACGGTCACGTGCTGAGGCTCCAGGCCGATTTCTTCCTGAGCTTCCCGGAGCGCGGTATCCGCACTGCTGTGGTCCTCCGGTTCCGCGGCGCCTCCCGGAAGGGAAATCTGCAAGGCATGCGGTCCCCCGTCGTCGCTGCGTTGAATCAGGGGGACCTCGGTGTCCTGCTTCGTGGGAACCAACGTAATCAGTACTGCACCGTGGCGCGTGACGGAAGAAATGGAACTGAGGCGGTGTCGGCGGGCACCGAGGGGCATCATCGTCTCGTGGGCAGCAGTTCCCGGAAGCGGAAGCTCCAGCGCTCGGGTGAGGTCGGAGGGATGCAGTTTCACGCCGGAGAACTCCCCACGCTCCGCAGTACGACTTCAATTATGCCGCCATCCTCCGTCTCTGGAAGGATGATCTCTCCATCGTACTGCGCCGCCAGCGCCTCCACCATGGATAACCCGAACCCCGAGAGCTGCTGGGGGTCTCGCGAGGGGAAACCTGGGCCATTGTCACGAACGGTGATATGCAGCCCACCGCGTTCCTCCCGGTAGAGGTGGACCGCTATTTCCGGAGGGCCTGCCGCGGGGTGGCCGTACTTCACCGCGTTCACTACGAGCTCGTTGACGATAATCCCCACCGGTGCGGCAACGGTGCGGTCCAGAAGCAGGTCTTCCACCGACAAGGTAATCGTCACGTCGTGAAACTGCTTCATGAATTCCTGGAGCACGTTCCTGATATGGACGCTGCCAAAATCCTCCGTGCGGTACAACTGCTCGTAAATCTCCGAAACGACGTGTACCCGGTGTTCCGCTTCAGACAGTGCGGACCGCACCGCCTCGTCCGAGGTGCTTCGGCTGTGGAGCGACAAGAGCGATCCCACGATGGAGAGATCGTTCTTAATGCGGTGGTGCACCTCGCGCAACAGGAGCCGGCGGTTGGCGATGTCCCGCTCCAATTCCGCCGCCCGGGCCCTCTCATTGACCACCAGTACCGACCGATGAACCAGCACCAGGATCACCAGCGCTATAGCTACGGTGGCAAGTGCCATCTGGCGTAGAAACGTTTCCGCTGAGGCGTAGAGCGTATCCGTGGGACGCGTGACGGTAAGATTCCACTGGGAAGCCACGCGATACTGGACGGTAGCACACAGCTTGTCAGCATCATCGCGGGAGCCCCCCGATGGACACCGAGCACCGGAAGCTGCCACCATCCGATCTCCGGTAGAGAGGGTCGCCGCGGTATTGTCAAACAGCCGGGTCGCTCGGGAAAGCTGCTGCTGCAGGGATCCCAGAGATATCCCCACCAGATCGTAGCCAAGCAATCCTCCGCGGGGGTCTCGAATGGGTGCGGCTACCACGAAGACGCC
>JAWOCO010000261.1:0-11887 GCA_046483765.1 Alkalispirochaeta sp.
AAACGAACCTGCTCCTGCTGCAGCACCGCATCTAACTTTTGTCGATTGTAGAGGCCCGTGAGCGGATCGGTAATGGACAACACCTCGAGCTCTTTTCGGGCGGTGATATCCTGATTCACCGCCATATATCCGTAGTGCACCCCGCGGCGATCAGTGAGGGCGGAGATATCCACATCTACCCAGAACGCGGAGCCGTCCTGTCGCATGTTCTGGATCTCTCCGTGCCAGGTACGCCCGTTCCGAATCGTCTCCCACAGATCCTCAAACGTCTCGTCCGCAGTATCCCGGTGGCGAAGTAGATTGTGATTCTGGTTGAGAAGCTCGGCCGCACTGTACCCGCTGATCTGCGCCAGGGCGCTACTGGCGTAGGTGATTCTGCCGGCGGTGTCGGTCTGCGAGATAATCACATGGGTATCCACGATATCGATATAGCGCTCCAACTCCGCGGCGGCATCCCGCTGGGCGGTAACATCCCGATGTACGCCGAAGTGACCCGCGATGCGGCCGGAGGCGTCGTAGATCACCACGTAGTCTCCCTCCACCGTGATGACACTTCCGTCGGAACGATGAAAGTCCATATCGATATGAACCATGCCTTCCTCGAAGAGCTGCCGCCACAACGTACGCACCGGAGTTTCTTGCACGGCGTAAAAATCTGCGGCGGTCGTGCCCAGGATCTCCGACTCCACCAGCTGCAACTGATCCAGGAGCGCATAGTTGGCTTTGGTGAAGCGCTGGTGGTGCACGGCGTACTCAACTGCCGCGTCTTTATCCACCGTCTCATCCCAGTGCAGCGGCTCGTCCAGCATCATGAAAAAGAACGCATCCAGGGACTGACGAAACAGGAGCTCCAACAGCTTCGCATTTTCCTCGGCTTGTTGCTGTAGCAGCTTTCGGGGCGTGATGTCCTTATCCACTCCCCGATATCCGATAACTCGCCCCCGCGGATCATGGAGGGCAACTCCATTGCGTTGCAGACAGCGCCGTGCCCCGGAGGCATCATCTATCCAGACTTCCTCGTCCTGAATCGAGGCGCCCGCGGAAAGCTGCTGCAGGAGATGCTCACTTTCGTCGATACCAAAGAGCTGGGTCCCCAACATCTGCTGCGGAGACTGTCCGAAGAGGGTGTCGGTCTTGCCGGATATGAACGTTAACGTGCCGCCGCGATCGATCTCCCAAACCAGATCTGAGGCGCTCTGCGTCACCGCACGCAAACGGTCTTCACTCAGCCGCACCGCGGCGTCCTGCGTGATCTTCTGATATCCCCCGAACGCCGCCACCAGAGCAATGAGCAACGCGGCGCCATGAATCAGCCATCGATAGGGGGATTGCTCCACCCATCCGCCGCGCGGAGCTGTGGCGAGGCGCCACTGAGCATTGGGGACTTGGATCGAGTTGAATACTGAACTGGTATCACCGAAAAGGAGTGGATCACCGAAGATCACCTGTCCCGCATTACCGGTGCCGGCGTGGCCCTCGATCGCAACCTGCAGCTGGTACTCTTCGACGATCGGTTCCACCAGCGCGACGAACCGGTCAAAGTCCACCCACGATCCAATGACCCCCCAAAACGCGTCTCCCTCCGGTCCATTCACAAACACCGGCGCCCGCCCCAGAATCCCCTGCCCTCCCTGAACTACGTCCATCGGACCGGCAACCGTGAGCGCCCGCGTATCCCGCGCCTCAAGTATTTGCGGCAGCTGCTGCGGTAGATCGTAATAACTCACACCCAAGAGCGCTTCGTTTCCGGCCACCGGATAGACGGCGCTGATCGTAAGTCCCGGGGCAGCGACGACGCTCCGCAGGGCGGGCATCCCATCGGTGACTAGCCCTGCGAACTCGGCAAAGCGTTCCTGCGTGATATCGGGATTGAGCGTTACGTAAGCCGCAACGGAGTCAACCACGTGCAGATGAGACGCTAAAAGCTCTTCCACGAAGGCCCGGAGTACCGCGGACTGGGTCTGCACCTGCCGCATCTGATCGGTGCGGGCGGTTTGAACCAGCAACCGCTGCACCAGCAGATCCACCCCGGCGGTGGCGAGGAGAATGACCACACAAGCGGCGGCAAAACGACGTCGGACTACCGGTGTCATGAGGTCATAACATACTGCAGCGCGCCCGCTTCGACTATCTCTGAGGTTTGGACAGGTGCTCCGAAAGGTGGTACCGTCACGGCTACCCCTTCCAAACTCGGGGTACAACAAGGATGATATGGTTATGACATGGTTCTCTTCACTGGGCCCCGTTCAGCAGGCGGTGGCGGCAACGCTGTTCACCTGGGGTGTCACCGCGGTGGGCGCGGCCTTTGTGTTTCCCTTCAAACGAGTCAGCCGATCGGTCATGGACGCGATGATGGGCTTCGCGGCGGGGGTGATGATCGCCGCCAGTTTCTGGTCGTTGCTGGCCCCGGCGATTACGATGGCTGAGGAGACCTATCGGAACCCCTGGATTCCGGCGGTTGTGGGATTTCTGGTGGGAGGAGCGTTCATGCTGGGCGTAGACAAGGTGCTACCCCATCTGCACATCGGTGATCCCATTGAACGTGCCGAGGGTCCGTCGACGAGCTGGCATCGCTCGGTTCTGTTGGTGCTGGCGATCACGATCCACAACATCCCCGAGGGGCTGGCGATCGGCGTGGCCTTTGGGGCGGTAGCTGCCGGAATGCCCTCAGCCACGCTTGGCGGAGCAATCGCGTTGGCCCTGGGCATCGGCCTTCAGAACCTGCCGGAGGGTACCTCGGTATCGGTACCGTTGAGACGAGAGGGAATGTCACGCCCTCGGGCGTTCTGGTATGGACAGTTGTCCGGTTCCGTGGAACCGATTTCCGCAGCGCTGGGGGCGGCCGCGGTGATCCTGATGCGGCCGATCCTGCCCTACGCCCTCGCCTTCGCGGCGGGAGCGATGATCTTCGTAGTAGTGGAAGAGCTTATTCCGGAGTCACAAAAGAACCGGCACACCGACCTCGCCACCATCGGCACCCTGGCCGGTTTTGCAGTAATGATGGCGCTGGATGTAGCCCTGGGCTGACCGTCCCCGGTTACCGCGTGGTGCTCGCGTGGGCCGCATAGGCGGCGGCACCGTAGGCAGCGCTATCGGGAAGCTGGTCGATCGCCCATTCAACCCGCACCGTTTTGAGATGCGGAAATGACTGGTGAAGCTCGGTGGTAACTGTACTGATGCCGGAATCCAGGAAGCGTCGCCAGGCGGCCTCGTCCGCCTCCGCTTCGCGCTCCTGCGCGCCTCCGGAGATGACGATCAGATCACAGCCAACAGTATTGGCCACCGTTCGCGCGGCTCGGCCGATATGGGTGAAATACTCCTCCCACATCGCCTCCACTTCGGGAAGGGGCGCCGCCACTTGGACGAGTCCCCGTAGTTTTCGGGCCACGGCAGCGGGATCACCGGAGAGCACCTCTGGAAGGTCTTCAGTCTCTTGGTGGTGACGAACAATGTTGCCCAGGCCCATGAGACTTGCCCGCGTCTCGGCACACCCCAGTGCACCGCAGCCACAGCGGTCGGCGGTATCCGAGGTGTCGGTGATCACATGACCCAGCTCCGCGGTGACACCGGGACCGGCAAACACCTCTCCATGAATGATAATCGAGCCCCCGAGTCCGGTACCGGTAATGAACTGGACCATTCCATCCGAGGCGCTACCGGCTGCGGCCCGCACCGCGTACTCTCGATACGCTGCAGCATCTCCATCGTTCAGGAGGTACGCCGGTACCCGGAGCGTCTGGGACAGCACTTCCTTCACGTTGACGCCCTTCCAGGAGGCATCAATATTCGTGGGATAGACACAGAACCCGTCGGCGCTGACCGGCGTCGGACTACAGGCTCCCACCGCCACCAGGTCTGATGGGGAAATCCCATTTTCCTGCATGAGTCGTGGCACCGCCTCGGCGATCACGTTCATGGTGGCCTGGGGACCACTGCGCGCGTGCGAATCATAGTCATGCCGCGTTCCGACGATTTCTCCGCGCGCGTTAATCAGTCCGAGCTTTACCGTACTTGCGCCGATATCGACGCCCAAGAAGTGCTGCATGGAAATGCACGTTACGGGCTCACGGGCGGGCTGTCAAGTTCATCGCCGCAGTTCACTCGTTCCGCTTCGTTGCCTTCCGTTCAGGGCCGTTCTACAATGAAGGTCTATGAGACACCTGATCGCTGCGGCGACGGTCCTGGGATGTGTACTTGTCTTCCAGTCACTGGTATGGGCCCAATCTCCTGCTCAGACGGTACGGTTCGATGCTTTGACACTATCCGACGGTCTGGTGAGCGGCTCCGTCTCGGGAATCATCCAAGACGATAGCGGGTTCATCTGGCTATCCACCCAAGCCGGACTCAACCGATACGACGGGTACGGCATGCTTACCTTTGAAAACGACCCCTTTGACACGAACTCCCTCAGCAACAATCTCATCCAATCGACCTATCTCGACTCCGATGGAACGTTATGGTTAGGCACCTATGGTGGCCTGG
This sequence comes from Alkalispirochaeta sp., assembly GCA_046483765.1. GTDB lineage: Bacteria > Spirochaetota > Spirochaetia > DSM-27196 > Alkalispirochaetaceae > Alkalispirochaeta. Next base: position 4,483 of record JAWOCO010000261.1, read on the forward strand.
ACCACTTTGATCCGCAGACCAAAACGTTTACCTCCTACCGTCACGACTCGGAAGCCGCCGACTCCCTCAGTAATGATGTGGTAGTGGCGATCGCCCGCGACGCCACCGGAGCTCTGTGGGTGGGTACCCTGGATGGATTGAACCGCCTGGATGAGGAGAACGGGACGTTTACCCGCTATGGAGTTGGCGAGGGCGCGCTTCCCAACAAAGTCGTACGCGACATCCATCTCGATAGCCAGGGAACACTCTGGGTCGGCACCTACGGCGGGCTCTCGCGGTACGATGCCTCCCAGGATACCTTCGAGACGTGGGGGGCTTCCCCCGCCGAGCAGGATCGTGACCCCGAGGCGGGTCTGCCGTCGCCGTTTGTCATGGATATTGTCGATGATCCTTCGGACCCTGATCGCCTGTGGGTGGGGACCTGGGGGGGCGGCGTGTCATTGTTTCATCGGGATCGGGGTGTGGTGGACACGATCCCGCTCGATGGGGATGAGGTCTATAAGCTACTCATAGACGCCGGCAACACGATGTGGGTCGGCACCTGGGGGAGCGGGCTGCACCTGGTCGACCCCGTTGAGCGACGCGTGGCGCAGTCGATCCCGGCGCAGCCCCGGACCCGAGATGCGCTGTCCCATGACGTGATCTACTCGCTCTTTGAAGACGCCTCCGGGATCGTCTGGATCGGAACCAACGGGGGTGGCGTCAACCTGTTCGTGCCGTGGAAGAACCGCTTTGTCACCCATCAGCACCTCCCTGAGGCGGAAAACTCGCTGGCCTCCGGCAAAGTTACGGGAATCTACGTCGATCCCGACGGCACCGAATGGTACGGGGTGTACGGGGCCGGTCTGCAGCGTCACGATCCTGAAACCGGCACCTTTACCTCCTACCGGCATGATCCCGAGGACCCCACTTCACTGAGTAACGACATCGTCAATGTGATTACACGAACTAGTGATGGTTCTTTGTGGATCGGAACCAACCAGGGGCTCAATCGGTACCTGCCGGAACGTGGTGAATTCGAGCGCTATCTCGCCGATGGCAGCGTAGACGCCCTGCCGGAGGATGTGATCTTCGAGATCTATGAGGACCGATCCGGTCTGATCTGGCTGGGCACGAACACGTACGGCGTGGTTGTCTTTGACCGGGAAGCAGGCACTTTCGAAACGCTCTCAAACCAACCGGGAGATCAGTCTTCCCTCAGCGACAACCTGGTACGCGTGGTTCGGGAAGACCGTCGCGGAACGGTGTGGGTGGGAACCAATCGGGGCTTGAATCGATTCGATCGTTCCACCCAAGCGTTCACGCGCTACCACCATGACGCGGATGATGCCACGACCTTGAGCAGCGACAACATCCGCGACATCCATACGGATAGTGACGGAACCCTGTGGATCGCCACCGGCGGCGGGGGTCTCAATCGCTACAACGAAGAACAGGATTCCTTCGATTACATCTCAACGCGGGAGGGACTTCCCAGCAACCATCTCCAGCGCATTCTCGAGTCTCCCGATGGAGAACTATGGGTGGGAACCCGTGCCGGAGTAGCCATTTACGACCGCGACACCGGATCCCTGCGAACCCTGGACGAGTCCGACGGACTGGTGGGGAGCGAAATGACCGTAGGCGCCTTTGTGACCCCAGAGGGCAGAATTTTTCTCGGCAGCGCCAGCGGTGTCACCGTAATCGATTCCCAGTTTGAAGAGAGTTTCGAGGTGGCACCCCCGATAGTCTTGACCTCTCTGTTTGTCCCCGGCCGTAAGATCGATGATACCGATCTTTCCACGATTGAAGAGAAAGGAATCACCTTATATTCAGGAGACTCGTACCTTTCATTCTCGTTCGCCGCGCTGGACTATTCCGATCCCGATCAGAACACCTATTCCTATCGTCTTACCGGTTTTGACGAGGAGTGGATCAGCGCCGGACGGCGGAATTTTGGGAGCTACACGAATCTCAACCCCGGATCCTATGAGCTGCAGATCATCGGCGCGGGAAGCCGTGGGAACTGGAACAACCGGGGAGTGACGATCCCGATAGAAGTGGAACCTCCTTTCTGGGCAACCCCTTCCGCCTATCTGGTGTATGTGATGCTGGTGGTAGCAACCTTCTCGGCGATTGTGCTTCGACTCCGCAGGCGTCACCTCGCAATTCAGGTGCGCCTCTCGGAGCAGGAGCAGATCAATCGCCATTTGGACCAAAAGGTTCGGGAGCGCACCGAAGAGATCCAGCGAGCCCGCCTGCAGGCGGAGGAGGCCTCCCGAGCCAAGAGTCTCTTCCTGGCCAACATGAGCCACGAGATTCGTACTCCCCTTAACGGGATGACCGGAATGCTATCGCTCCTTTCCCAGACTCCGCTGGATGAAGCGCAGCGGGAGTATCTACGCTACTCCCGATTGGCCGCCGGCAATTTGGACACCCTGGTAAACGACATCCTCGACTTTGAGCGAATCGAGGCGGGAGAACTGAAACTTTCGAAGAAGCGTTTTTCAGTAACCGAATCGGTGAATTACGTCTGCCAACTCTTCTCGGAAGCCGCCGAAGAGCGGGGACTGTCTCTGACCCATTCCCACGCGCTTACCCCTACGACCGATACGGTCCGCGGTGATCAGGGCCGGCTCATTCAGATTCTCACCAACTTGGTAACCAACGCGGTAAAGTACACCGACCACGGCTCGATTGCCGTACATGTCACTACGGCCCCGACGGAACGCCCGCTTCCGATCGCTGAGCACGCCCCCTCAACCCTCTATATCTTTACCGTTACTGATACCGGCCGCGGTATCCCGGAGGAGCTCCAGGAACAGATCTTTGATCGCTTCATCCAATTAGATAGCGGCTATACCAAGACCACCCGCGGAGTGGGACTGGGACTGGCGATCGTCCGGCAGGTGACCCGGGCGATGGGTGGATCGATCTCCGTGGAGAGCATTGGGGGCCGGGGATCAACCTTTCGCGTGACGCTCCCCTTTGAAGCGGTCTCCGATCCGCCGCCGGAGCAGATTTCTTCGGGAGCGGTGGAGGCCGGAAGACGCGTGCACGTCGGTCAGGACGAACACCGCGATGCCGTTGCTGCCGTCGCTCATCCGCACCGAATCCTCGTTTGTGAGGATGAAGCGATCAGTCGCTTGTACATAACGCGACATCTCACGCGGGCGGGATACACCGTGGAAGAAACGGAGGACGGACTGACTGCGGTGGAGCGCACGGTAGCCGGTACCTTTGCCGCAGTCCTCATGGATCTGGGCTTACCGGAGATCAGTGGCCTCGAGGCAACCACCCGGATTCGCGAACAGGAGCAATCTCTGGGCAAGGCCCGAACACCGATTATCGCCCTCACCGCCCACAGCTATGAGGATGACATCCAGCAGTGCCTTGCCGTGGGCATGGATGATTTCGTCTCCAAACCGGTAAATGAACAGCTCCTCCACGAGGTACTGCAGCGACTGATTGTATGATGTCGGTGGCATAGAACACAGCGGACAGGTTACTATCGGAGGATGCAGACAGGGAAATGGATTGACCGGCACCGCGGGATACTACTGGTAATCACCATACTCCTGGCGGGATCGATGGTGGCCGCCGGGTGGTTGGTGGGACGCGGCATTGAACATGCCCGCTCCTACGATCGGTACGTAACGGTTAAGGGGCTGGCAGAACTCGACGTTACCGCTGATCGGGCCGTGTGGCCGATAACCTTCGTGGCTACCGCGGACGAACTGGACGCCGCTCAGGCGATTATCACCCGCGACACCGACTCAGTTCGCCGATTTCTGGCGGACCACGGCCTTGAGGGTGATGAAGTGGAACTGCAGGATCTGAACGTCACTGACCAGTTGGCCCAGGCACACCGCTCCGGTCCGGTAGACAGTCGGTATATCATTCGCCAGACCCTGGTGGTGCGCACCGATGACGTCACGGCAGTACGCGGCGCGACTCAGGATATCGGGTCGCTTCTCTCGGAGGGCGTGGTCCTAGGGGGTGAACGGTATCAGCCGGGACCGAGCTTCCTATTTACCGGGCTGAACGAAATCAAGCCCGAAATGATCGCCACCGCCACCGCCAATGCCCGGGAAGGAGCGAACCAGTTTGCCCAGGATGCCGGCAGCCACTTGGGATCGATTCGGCGGGCAAACCAAGGCGTCTTTCAGATCCTCCCCGGCGACGGAGCGCAAAACCTGCCGGAGGCCTCCCAGGTGAACAAGACGGTCCGCGCAGTGGTTACCCTGGAGTACTACCTGGAAGACTGATCCTCCCCGACGGAGATCTCCACTCGCCGGTTCTGCTGCTGCTCCTCCCGATCACGGGTGATCGGATCGCGGGAGCCTACCCACCGCACGGCCGGTTCAGTCGCCGGCTGCCACCCCTGGCTTCTGAGGTACGCGGCGACTCCCTCTGCTCTGCCCTGGCTGATCTCCAACCGCCCCTCTTCAGTTCCATAGAGCGCGGTGTGCCCTACGATGGACACCGGCACCTCGGGGTACTCTCGGAGCACTTCGGCGAGCTCCTCGAGCTCCCGCCGAGTGGTAGCGGTGAGTTGCGTCTGGTTGGGCTCAAAGTACACCTGGAGAGCCGCGGCGGGCAGTTCGGGCGCGGGCTCCGGTGCACGATCTTGTGTGGTCTCGGGCTCGGGTGTGCGCTCTGGGGTGGCCGCGCCCTCAGGCTCGGGATCCGGGGCGGGCCCCGATGCGGCCTCGGGCTCTGTGGCGGGCTCAGGCTCTGGGGCGGGCACGGGATCCGGCGCGGCCTCGGGTGTGGTCTCTTGTGCGGTCTCTTGTGCGGTCTCTTGTGCGGTCTCCGCCTCAGCCGCGGTGGGCTCACTGTCCTGCCGCACCACGGATATTCGCTCCCCGTGCGATACTCCACCGCGCGTCTCAGCAGACCACCCCCGGAACACCATGAACATCGCGATGCCGAGTACCAGCAGAACCACCACCAGCGAGATCCACCACCACCGGCGCCGTCGGGGAACGCGGAGCTCCGCCACCTGCGGGCTCATTCCACCGCCGTCCAGCCGGCAATGCACGGTACGAGCTCCGTCGTATTCAGCGCTCAGGGTGAGGATAGGAGGAGCCTGCGATCCGGAGGGCAATGAACTGACGCGGAAGGTATGCAGCTCCCGTTCCGGCGTAGCGGAGCCTCCGGTACCACTTGCGGCTTGCATCAAGAAGAGCTTCACCACCGCCACCTGCTGATCTATCTCGATGGGGGCAAGCCGCACCTGAGACCGGTTGCGGCTCTTGAGTTGCACCAACTCGGCGTAGGACAGGCGGGGGTATTGGACCTGGACAGCTACATATCGCTCCATAAACTTGTCTAAATTGTAGTACTAACGGGTAGTTTCTTCGAGTACCACTTTGATGTTCGCCGCATTCCTGCGTATCTTACAAGAAGAATCCCCTCGACCGTACCACTAGGAGGTACTTATGAGTATTGTCAATCTCTTAAAAACGTCGCTTGCGCGACTCAAAGAAAACCCCGTGATCTTGGTTCCGATTCTGGCGATCAGCGTCGTGCTGGCGATTCTGTCGCTGCTGTTGATCGGATCGATGGTGCCGCAGATGGGACCGTTTCAGTCCGATACTACCATTAGCGCCGAAGAGGCGGTGGGCTTTGCGGGAATGGCCATGGGACGTTTTATTACCCTCATGGTGATCGGATCGATCGTGGGCCTGCTCGGGCACGGCATGACCGTCCTCATGGCACATGATGCGCTCACCGGCAACGCCGTGAGCCTGAAAGGTGCGTGGAACCGCACCAGTGGACGGATCGTAGCCCTGGTACTGGCATCCTTATTAGTGGGAATTATCGTGTCCTTAGGGTTTGTGCTGCTGGTAATTCCAGGAATCGTGCTGGCGTTCTTTCTAATGTTCACCTTCGTCGCGCTGATGCTGAATGAGAGTAATCCGCTTCAGGCGATCGGTCGCAGCTTTCAGGTCGTGAAACAGCACTTTGCCTCGGTATTCGTGTTTTTCTTGGTGCTTATCGCGTTGGGAGTGCTGGTATCGATTCTTAACATGGTAATTGGTCTAATTCCGGTGCTGGGTTCAATTCTTGCCGTGATCTTGGGTTCTGTGTATGCCACCTTCGTGTCGGTCTTTGTGGTGGCGGTATTTAACGCGCTCACCGCCCATGAGGGTGAAGCCCCGGACGCAGAGGTCTAACCGCAGCTGTCCCCGGCGAAAGCCGGGCAGCCGAGCTGCCGGGCCCTGGAGCTCCGGGGCCCGGACTTCAGGGGCCAGGACTTCCGAGGCCCGGCCGGTCTGTCGATTGACGTGCGTCTCGAGCGGCGCGCATCCCGAACTTCTGAGGCCCGGCCGGTCCCTTAACCACGGCGCGAACTCCCCGGGGATGGTATCCGCGCGAAACCCCACCATGAAACGACCATTCCCACGACACTGGCGATCAAAATCGGCCACAGTACTGCCCGATACGAACCAAACAGCTCGTTCAGGCGACCGGAATATAACGTCCCCAGCACCGCTCCCAGGCCATACGCCTGAAAGATGATGCCGTAGTTCTGCGCATACGACACCGGTCCGAAGAGCTTGGCGGTAGCCGCAGGGGCGATCGCCAACCACCCACCGAGGAGTAGCCAGAAAATGGCAAACGCTCCCGCAAAGCTGATAATCGAATTGCTCACATCTATCAGCAGCACCGTGGCCGCCAGGGCAGTGAGGACGAACGCCAGCGATGCCGTTCGGCGGAGCCCCAAATGATCGGTGAGAAACCCGAAAAGCGGCCGACCCACCCCGTTGAATATCGCCAGGATCGAGACGGCCAGTGCGGCGCTCCCGCCGGTGAGACCTACAATGCGTTGTGCCCAAGGTGAGGTGATCGCAATCGCCCCCAGCCCGATAATCGATCCCAACAGGAGTGCAATCCATAGCGTATAGAACTCCCGGGTCTTTACCATCGCCCGCGGCGTGAGGAGCACCTGCCCGGCTATCACCTCACCGGAGGCGTGGCCACCGGCACCCTCACCATTCTTCGGCATCCGGAACGATGACGCCAGCAGCGGTATTAGCACAGCGAAGGCGATGCCCAGCGTCCGGAACGAGGTGAGAACATCGCGGCGTTCAATAATGAACTCCGCGATCGGCGCGGTGACAAAGGGCGACATTCCAAAGCCGCCCAGCACCAACCCCATGGCAAGGCCGCGGCGCGCGGGAAACCAGGCGTGGGCCATGGTAAGCGGAACCACATAGGTGAGTCCCACGCCCATTCCTCCCAGAACCCCCCAGAAGATCGATACGGCAGTCATGCTGGGAGCCCAGGAACTGGCCACCCATCCGCCACCAAGCAAGATCCCGCCGATCAGGGCGGTGCGCCGGGGGCCGATTCGTTTCAACACCGTTCCCGCGAGCGGCATCGTCAAGGAAAACACCGCCAGCATGAGCATATAGGG
>JAWOCO010000004.1:0-5409 GCA_046483765.1 Alkalispirochaeta sp.
CCATGCGCCGCTCACCCCGCGGCAGCGAGCGCGGCTTGTCGCGCTGAAAGATCGGGTCGCGCAGGCGGCAGGTAGTTCGGAATCGCGAGAGGACGGGCGGGCAGCCGGCGAGGGCAGCGCGCGTCAGTAGAGGGGCAGTAACTCCAGCGCGTAGTTGGCATCGGCCAGCTCGCGCCAGCGCACGACGGCAGCTACCACTTCGCCTTGATCGCCAAGCTCCACAGGGTTCCCGGCGATTCGGAGACGAACGTTGCCGGCGTTGCTGGCCCAGATACGGACGATATCCTCCACGGAGGTGCGAACCCGCTCTCCATTGTCCAGGTAGCGCTCCTCCCGAGGATCGTCATCCACCTCCCAGCGAAACATCGTGAGCCCCCTAAAATCGGCCTCGATGAAGTACTCTTCCTGGGAGGGAAACTCGGCGATAATCTGGGCGGAGCGTTCCCGTTCGGGAGCGTTGGTCATACCGGTGGCAAGATCGGTTACATCGGTGTCGGTCATCTGCCCTTCGTTGTCTTCAGGAATCAGGCGCTCCCCGTTTACAACTCGATCAAGGCGCGCAACCACCGCCGGCGGCGCGTCTTCCAGGTAGATCTCACGCACCGCCAGGCGCACATCGCCGCTTCCCTCGCCGGTCAGATCCAAAACCCGCTCTTCATCATCGCCGATGTGCACGATGCCTGCTTCACTCCCCACGGATATCCGGTCTTCAATGGCAACAAACTCGAGAATCGCCTCTTCCCCGTCTACCGGCACTGAGACGCGATCCCCGGCAATAAACCGGCGTTCTACGAACTGGTCGGATAGACTGATCAGCTGCTGCTCGGATTCGTCTCCCGACTCGGACTCGGTGGCTGCGGCCCGCCGCTCAGGGAAGGAGATGACTCCGGTGACAAACAGCATCGTCACCCCCGCGACCACCGCGACAATCAGAACGCCCATGAGAATCCGCGGCAGCAGTTTCGGTGAAGGCGTGCGATCAAGCAGCTCGTCGATAGGAGCCGGCTGCTCCTGGATGCGAATGTTGTGATAGAGAGTAACGACTTCTTCGGCACTCAGCCCGAGATATCCGGCGTAGTTACGCAGAAACCCCAGGAGATACGCCTCACCGGGGAACTCATCAAAATCTTCCTGCTCCATCGCTTCGATGAAGCGCTTGGCGATGTGCGTGTCTCGGGCAGCTTGCTCTATGCTGACACCCTTGTCATTCCGGGCATTAAAGAGCTTGGCGCCGATTGATTCCACCGTCAGCCCTCCCCTTCAAAGAGAAAATTGCTGAACGTATTGGCCGATGAGGGAGCCTCATATTCGAATCGCGTCCCCGGGATACCCTCGTTGATGCGGAGGTTCTCAAAATCAAACTGAACTTCCTCATAGTTGGCGTTGATCCCCACGATACGCCGAATCAGGAAGTCCTCGGTTACGGAGATAATGAGCTGGCGAAACCCCTGATCGGTCGTTCGCCAGTTGAGACGCAACTTGGTTACCATCTCCGCATCATCTGAGCTATCTCCCTCGTCCAGGGGAACCGGCGCCGGACTGTTGAGGAAGGCGATACTGTAGTTACTCCGCAACAGCGTCAGTCCCTGTTCATTGGCCATAGTGGCGATATCGGCATCGGTTCGTCGCTGGAGCGATTGCTCCAGGGTGACATTGTGTTCGGGGATGTATACCTGGAGCGTCTCCCCATCCGAGACCATTACCTGCCCCGTGGGCTCCTCAAAATCGATACGCATCTGATTAGGAATCCGGTATTCGATCGTTCCGATGAGCTCAGAATCCTCGGTAGTTACCGTGAGATCAGCAGTATAGTCTTCGATGTCTCCATACCGATTGGAAAGTTCGTCAAAAAACGCGGAGGCGGTCTGTATATCTTGACCATGTAGAGATATAGAAAACGCTATCAGCAGCAGGATCGTCAGTCGTATTCTCAAAATTACCAGCCCAGACTCAGAGTATTGAGCTTTTAGTCTAACGACTCACCGTTCTTTGTCAACACGACTGTGACCTCAACCGTGTCCTCAACCGTGTCCTCCGAAACCCCGCAGCTGATCCCGAATGTGCGCGGCCCGTTCGTAGTCTTCGCGGTCGATCGCATCACGCAATTCATCACGCAATGGATCGGACTCCTTCGGGTCATCGGTCGCAGTGGACTGGTCGGCAAGAGAGCGCAGCATGGAGCGCAAATAGTTAGCGGACCGCACCTGTTCAAATTGAAAGGCGGGGCTGTCGATCTCCTCCAGGCTCTCGATCGTGGCGATCGCCTCCACAAGCACACTCTCGGCATCACCCTCGAGCGTACCGTGCTGAATTCCCATGGCCCGGGCGGCGGCATGCATGCGGAGAATGTAGGGGCGAAACTGTAACACCGCATTTCGCGCTTCCTCATCGGGACAGTAGCGCTCCAACAGATCGCAGAGGTGTACGTTATGCTCGGTGTCCCGCACTACCAAGTCGAAGTACTGTAGCTGATACAGGAGCAGATATCGATAGTAGAACAGGATGCCCTCAGCCTGCAGCTCTTCTGCATCGTCCGCACTGATCTCGAAGCCGGCGTCGCTTCCATGGTCGAAGATGTGTTGGCGCAGGCGGTCTTCAGTGTGCGCCAGCACCGTTTCAAAGCCGTAGGGTCGCCGACGGTCCGGTCTTCCATTCATTTCATACTGTTCGATGCCCAACGGCAGCCGTACCTGCAGCACGCTCCGGCCATCCTCGGCAACAATAATCCGTACGTTTTGGTCGTTATCGTACTGCCATTCGTCAAGAATACGTGTGAGATCTTGCATATGATTGGTCCTATTCTCAAAGTAACTACGTCATAGCGGGCTGACCAGTGCCACGGAAAGCGGCTACCATAGTTTCATGATTGTAATATCGCTAGGTGGTTCAATTCTGGTCCCCGACGAGGCCGACACCGACCTAATCGTGGCCTACCGCACCCTCTTGGCTGAATACACCTCCACGGAGGGCAAACGCGCCATCGTCGTCGTCGGCGGCGGCGGACCGGCCCGCCGCTACCAGGCAGCCTACCGGGCGGTGGCCGAGCGCGTCGGCGCTCCCCCGGAGGATAGTGACGCGCAGGATTGGATCGGCATCGCCGCTACTCGGCTGAACGCCGAGCTGCTACGCCAGAGCCTCGGCCCCCTGTGTGCAGATCCGGTGGTGTATGATCCCACCGGGGAGTTTGCTTTCACTGGATCGGTGTTGGTGGGAGCCGGCTGGAAGCCCGGATTCAGTACTGACTACGATGCGGTGCTCCTGGCGGAACGCTTTGGAGCCGAGGCCGTGGTCAATCTGAGCAATATCAGCCAAGTCTATACCGCCGACCCCAAGACGGACCCCACGGCAACGCCCCTTACCTCGGTGAGCTGGAGCGACTTTCTTCCCTTGGTGGGAAGTACGTGGAAACCCGGGAGCAATCTACCGTTTGATCCGGTGGCGACCAAAAAAGCGGCGCAGCTGGGGCTGCAGGTGATCGCCGCCCACGGGCGTGAGATCGAAAACACCCGAGCGATTCTTCAGGGGAAAGAGTTCTTTGGAACCACGATCGGTCCCCGGTGATATCGGTTCCCGGTAATCGGAGTAGCTCTGTACCGCTACGTCTGGGTGTCTTCTACGCGCCGGGCGAGTCGACGTCCCGGACCGCCGCTGGTTTCGCCGACCTTACGTGTCCTCCACGCGGCGGGCGAGTTGCCCGCGGGTGGCGGGGTTAATGTCATGGGAGGCGGGCACCGTGGCAAGGATAGATGCCACATCCTGTGGCGTAGAGTTGAGTACGGCGGAGATCGCCCGGTCATACTCGCCCAACTCGCGCCACACCCGGGCTGCACGCAACCCCGGAGCTACGGTGTCGCTGATTCCCGGCGGGGGCATCGTGGTGACATTGCGCAAGTAGCTCACCGCCGCTTCATCTCGGCCCAGTTGTTCGAGGACCTCGGCAATCCGAATATTGATCCGGGCAAACTCGTCTCCCGAGGCGATCAGCCCCCGCAGACGACTCACCAGTTCAGGACGATCAGTTAAGATATATGCCACCGATAACTCAGACAGGACCGCTTCTCGGCGTTCCGCCGGAATCGAAGACAAGCGCACATCGGCCAAGAGGGCCGCAGCCATCTCCGACGCATCGTAGTCCGCATCGTATTCCGCCCGCAATCGAATGAGCGCGGCGCGGGTCTCCGCCCGCGTGCCGATGTCACCCACATCCTGCGCCAGGCGGTACCCCTCGTCAAAGGCGGCCGCTTCGTTTTCACCGGCCTCCCACAGAGCCGCCGCATACCACCCAAACGCCAGGGCCCGCATGAACTGGGGCGCCACATTGGCCAACACCTGCGACACCTCGTCACCGCGATCTACCTCGACGAGGCTCCCGACCAGCCGCTGCAGTCGTAGTTTCTGGACATCATCCACGATGAGGCCCGACTGCGACCGACGCTGGACCCGCCCCACCAGGGTGGCAACATCCTGCTGTCGATCGAGCACTTCACTCAACACTGCCAGTCGAGCGCTCAAATCCGCGGCAAGCAACGGGTCCTCCAGCGCCGGCACGGTGGCGATCGCCTGCTGCACCAGCGGATTAAGGGCAACCCGGTCATCGCGGCCTTCCACCTGCTCTGCCGCATAGACGAGAGTCTCTGATCGAACCGGATCGGAATCGATGAGGTATGCCAGGTCCAACGTCCGGCGAAGGGCGACTTCCCCGGCGTTGGGGTTATCCAACTGGGCACCAAAGATCGTTCGAAATACGAGCGCCTGTAAGGCCGCATCATCTATCGAATCCACCTCGTCGAGAAGCTCTCCGGTGAGCTCGCTCACCGTTTCCACTCGCGTCTCATCCCGGGAGGCCACGATTTGCCACGCTGCCACCATGCGCGCCTGCGGAACAATATGGCCATTCTGCGGAAGATCACTGCTGCGCAGCAGACCCTGCGCGTAGTTCAACACCTCCGCGGCAGATTGGACACGCCCATCCTGCGCCAGGGAAGTCGACACATCGATATAGACGGAAAGACGCTCATCTATGGACTCCTGGGCGATCAGATCAAAGGCGGTATCATATTGGCGAATACCTGTGGCCGGAGCTGGGGCGCGAGGGTCCTGTTCTGGAGAGGATGCGCAGGCAGCCACCATCATGGAAATGAGGATAAAAAAAAGGACACCACGCACTGTGCGGTGCCGTCTGTCGCCATGAGAGCGGAGGCCGGCCATCTTTACACGAACATAGGAGATTCCCATCGATTGGTCAACGCGATACAATCTGAGCAATGTTTCATTCTCGCAGTTTCATAGCCCAAGCCCAAAAGATTCGCAAACACACCTCAGGAGATCCGACGGCGTTTGCCCATGAATTGGAGGAGCGCTTCACCAAACAGCTCTCCCATCTTCCCGGGGAAGCAGCGGCGGAACTTT
>JAWOCO010000262.1:0-6194 GCA_046483765.1 Alkalispirochaeta sp.
GCAGGAGCATCGTGGCAGCCGTTTCCTACACCCCCGAGCACCGGTAGGTGGCGCGGTTCGATGATCGTCTCTTCCATGCCCATCACCACCACCGCCCGCCGCAGCACGTTCTCCAGCTCCCGTACGTTGCCGGGCCACGCATAGGCGGTAAGCTGCTCCATGGCGGCGGGGCTCATCGCCTGAATGCCCCGGCCGTACTCGGCGTTGATCTCGGAGAGCAGCCGTACACAGAGGAGCTCAATATCGCTGGCCCGCTCCCGGAGCGCCGGAAGCGCCACCGGTACCACGAGCAATCGGTAGAAAAGGTCCTCCCGGAACGTGGCGTTGCCGATCGCCCGGCTCAGATCCATATTGGTGGCGGCGATGACCCGGACGTTAATGGGAATGGAATCGTTTCCGCCTACCCGCCGCACTTCATGCTCCTGAAGAACACGCAGGAGCTTGGCCTGTGTGTTGAGGCTCATGAGCCCCACCTCGTCGAGAAAGATCGTGCCGCCGTGAGCCTCCTCGAACAGTCCACGCCGTCCTTCCCGGCGGGCACCGGTGAAGGCGCCGCCCACGTAGCCAAAGAGCTCACTTTCCAGGACTCCCTCGGCAAGCGAGGCGCAGTTGACCCGCACAAATCGTGCATTCCGCCGTTCGCTGGCGTTATGGATGGCGTGGGCAAACAGCTCCTTGCCGGTGCCGCTCTCGCCCTGCAGGAGTACGGTGGCCGGCGTACCCGCGGCTACCCGGGCCTTATCCACCGCCTCCAGAAACGCCGGATGCTCACCGATCACGTCCTCAAAGGTATAACGCGCTTCCAGCTTACGGATCGTGGCCTTGGCGTTCTCAAGCTGATCGTGGAGCTGCCTGAGCTCGCTCACGTCCTTAATGACGGCCACCGAGCCTCGAATTTCACCATCCACGATGATCGGATTGGCGTCCACCACCACATCCCGACGATACGGCCCCACCCGTAACCGTCGGTTCCGTACCGGATCACCGCTGCGGAGCACCGCCATATGGATGCTCTCACCGCTGGCGATATCCACGGTGCACGGTTTTCCGATGACTTCCGCCTGGGTCAACCCCGTGACCCGGGTGTAGGCGGGATTTACCAGCACCCCCTTGCCGTGCTCATCCACCACCGAGATCGCATCCTGGGTACTGTGAAAAATAGCATCGTTCAAAAGCCGGATTTCCCGGAGATTGGTGATTTCCTCCGCCAGCCGTTGCAGTTCACTGATATCGCGAAAAATGGCCGCCGCCGCAAAGACCGACCCCGTTTCATCTCGCAGGGCATAGCGGTTGGTAATAATCGTCACCGATCCCCAGGAGAGTCGTTGCTGAAGTTCATTGGTGCCGGACTCGAGAACGGTGGGGAGGCGCGTTACGGGAATCACGGCATCGATCGTCTGACCCAGCGATTCCTCGGCTGAAATTTTGAGAATCTGTTCTGCGGCGGGATTGAAAACGGTAATACGCCGGGATCGATCGATAACGATAATCCCGTCGGAGGTGCTGTTCAGTAACAGAGCCGCTTCGCGGTTGTCCACAGACAGCACCTGGGTCAGTTGTTGGACGGCTTAAAGCCGGTCTCAGCGACGATCCGGTAGAAGCTGCCCTTCTTGCTGAGCGCCGCCTTCCAGCCTTCCGTCGGTTCAGCTTGAAAGATCACATCACCGGAGGCGTGGTTTACAAACCACGCCTCTTCCTCGAGTTCGGTTTCCAACTGCCCAGCACCCCAGCCGGAGTAGCCGGCAAACACGCGGATGCGCGGTACGTCAGGCCCCACAGCCAGGTGGTAGTCGGCTGATTTCACGTACTCGATGATATGAGTAAAAGAGGGCTCGAAGAACACTCCCGGGGTGGGCTCTTCGGTATGCTCGCTGCGGTACTGGCGGGGGATGCCGTTGTGCAGCGCGAACACATAGTTCTGCTGAACCGGTCCCCCCACAAACACGGGAGCATCTTCGAGCACCGTTCCATCCACGGAATCAAGCACCTCTCCCACGGTGACCTCACTCTCGCGGTTCACCACCAGCCCGAAGGCTCCCTCTTCGGTATGGTGGATCACCAGCACAACGGTGCGAAAAAAGTTCGGATCCTGGAGCTCCGTCTCGGCGATTAGAAACTGGCCACCCAGATCGGCGGGCGTGGCGTCCTCGGAGTTCATACTCGTATTATACGCCAAACCCCGCCACAACAGAACCCCGGGTCACAGGGAATCCAGAATGCTCTCCACCTCTTGGCGGTTATCATACTCCGGGTTCGCCTCCAGAAGCTGAGATAGCACCGTTCGCGCTGCCTCCGCATCATCCTGGGATATGTACACCTCACCCAGGCGGTGGTACGCGCGCCAGAATCGACTGTCACTGCGGACGACTTCGTTCAATACCTCCTCCGCCCGATTGAGGTTGTCCGATTCCAGGTAGGCCACCGCGAGATTGTAGCGGACACTGGGGTCGTCATCCCGGCGATCTACCGCGGTCTGAAAATGGGAGATCGCGTCCTCGTAGCGTTCCAGATCTAGGTAGACATTACCCAGATTGTTGTTGACTTCAAAGCCATCCGGGGAGAGTTCATAGGCGCGGCGCAGCACGTCCAACGCCTGTCGGTGAGAGCCCTGTTCGTTGAGCAATCGGCCCAGTTCTATCAGTGATCGGTCATACGTGCCGTCCCGCTGAATCGCCGCCATATGCGCCTCGATGGCAGCGTCGGTCTCGCCCAGGCGCTCCTGAATCCGTCCCGCGGTAAAATGATACTCCGGTTGGCGAGGATCCCGTTCGATCGCGCGCCGAATCAAGCGCAGCGCCTCGCGATGGTTGCCCCGCTCCGTCTTCACCAGGGCCGCATTATACGCATGCGTGGGATTGTCCGGTTGCAGCTCCGCCGCGCGGTCAAAGGACCGCTCCGCCTCGGCAACCTTTCCTTGGCTGTACTGCGCCGACCCCAGCCGCGAGTGGTAGCGGGCATCGTCGGGATTAACCTCGATCGCCCGGTTCAAACTGATCTCGGCACCGCTGTAGTCCTCGCGATTCAGCAGAATCGATGCGATCCGGTAGTGGGCGGCGTCATTTTCGGAGTCAATTTCCACCGCGTACCGGAATGCCTCCAGCGCATCATCTTCCTGTCTGAGCTGGAGGTTGGTGATGCCCAGGTTGTAGTAGGTGTTGCGATAGTAGGGGTTGACCCGTGCGGCCCCGCGGTAGCTTGCGCGGGCATCCCGAAATTGTCCCGCGCGATACTGCGCGCGGGCAAGGTCGTACAGCAAGGCCGCGCTGTCGGGATTCAGACGAACCGCCCGAGAAAAGGAATCGATCGCATCGGAGAAGCGATCCGTTTCATAGTACACTTGGCCCAGGGTGTAGTGCGCTTCCCACACGTCATCCCGCCGCAGCGCCTGATTGGCATTTTCGATCGCCCGGCGGCGGTTGTCTGAGCTTTCCGGATCCTGCGAGAAGTAGCTCTGGGCGGTGGCCGCCAGTGCTTCGGCATGGAGCCGGTTTTCGGTGTTCTCATCCTCCAGTTCGATGTCCAGGGCCTCATCCAGGGTGTCCCGAGCCCGGGCGTACTCTTCATTTTCCATCTGCTCCCGGGCTCGTTCCAGGAGGTCTTGAATAGACTCCGTCTTCTCCCGTTCCTCTGCGTTGAGCCGCTCCAGCTCCGCCTGGCGCTCCTCTTCTCGACGACGTTCCTCTTCCTCCCGACGACGCGCTTCCGCCTCTCGCTGAGCAGCGAGTTCCTCTTGTACCGCCAGTTCCGCCTCCCGTCGGCGCGCTTCCGCCTCCTGGGCCCGAGCCTCCGCCTCCAATCGGCGCGCTTCCGCCTCCGCCTGCTGCACTGCGGCCTCAACAGCATCAGTATCAGGAAGGGTCTGATCGTCGTCCTCCCGCGCCTCCCGGCGGGCGGTGATCGCGCGGTCGCGCAGCTCTCGAGCGTCCTCGTTCTCCGAATCCTCGATCAGCACTTGGTCCAACAGGTCCAGAGCCCGCTGATACTCCCCGTTTTCGATATACTCTTCCGCCAGACGCAGCGTATTGCGGAGGCGCTCCGCGCTGCGCTGTTCCGCTTCCGTGAGTTCAGCGGCCTCCGCATCGCCGGCCTCGGCCTCGCCCGCCGAGGGTTCATCCGATGCACCCCACGGCCCCCACAGGAATGCCCCGCCAACACCGATCAGGGCTACGGCGGCGGCGATCCCCGCTGCTAAAAGAATCTTCTGTCGTGAGCTTACGTTCATAGTGGTTCGTGCCTCTCAGTCGACGATATCAAGTTCGTCGTCATAGGATCGTAATTCTTCGTCTTCCGCTTCAAAACTGGTTGTCTCTTCATCGGCCGACTCCAACGACTGCAAGACCGAATCGAGCATGCGCTGGCGGCGCTCTTCCGCGGCCAGGCGTTCTTCCTCTTCCCGCCGGCGACGCTCCTCTTCGGCTACCCGCCGAGCCTCCTCCTCTTCGCGACGGCGACGCTCCGCCTCTTCCTGGGCAATCCGCTCCGCCTCGATCGACTCCTGGAGCAGGGCGATCATCTCCTCAATCTGGGGGCGTTGATCCGTATCGGGTCGCAGCGCCAGAAAGTACTCATAGTCTTCAACAGCCCCTTCATACGCCTCGGTGACCACTTTCAGATTTGCCCGGTTCAAATACGCCGTAACCCGGGAGCTATCGTGCTCCAGGGCAGCCGAGTACATCTCAATTGCCTCCTCGGGAGATCCCTTTCGCGACAGGAGTAACGCCAAATCAAAGGCAACCTTACTTTTATCCCGCGGCGCAAGCGCATCGCCATCCAGTGCCTCCCGAAGCACCCGTTCCGCCCGATCGCCGCGATCGGTCTGCTCCAGAGCCACGGACAAATAGCGAATCGCCTCAACCCGGGAGGGATCTCGAGAGATTACAATTTCCAGTAGTGGAATCGCGTCGGTGAGCTCGTTGTTCTGCATCGCCGTCACCGCTCGATCCCAGGCGTCATCCCCCTCGGAAGCGGGCTCCTGCGCTTCACTGAGGTGGGGAACACCCGCGCTGATCAGCAGGAGTAAGATAGCTGCAACGATCCTCACTGCCGCGGGACCTTGCCTATTATTCACTCCATTATCATAATGGCGGTACATGGGCCTTATTATAGTCATCGTAGTACTAGGTGTCGGCATCGGTATCGCTACCCTATACATCGTACGCAATCAAATCGCCCCCAAAAAAGTATCTCGCATTGAACAACTTCTCAAACAGAATAAGTCGACCGCGGCGGTAAAACTGGGCAAACAGCTTCTCACCAAGGATCAACGGAATCCTGAACTCCACTATCTCTTGGGTCGTGCATACCAACAGGACAACAAGCCGGAATTGGCATTGATGGAATACAAGATGGTGAACCAGATCGGCGTGTTCGACGGTACGATACCTGAAACGCGGTTTCGTCGCCAGCTGGCGGAGCTCTTTCAACGATTCAACCAACCCGATGAGGCGCTCAAGGAGTACCTCCTCTTACTGCAGAAGGACCCGCATACGGCAGACCATTACTATCAGGTGGGCCGGCTCTTCGAGAATCGCAACAAAGGCGCAAAAGCGGTAGGATACTACCGCAAGGCGATCGAGCTTCAGCCGGGGCACGGCCTTGCCTACCTGCAGCTGGGACTGCTGCTGTATCGCGCCAAGAAGTTCGCCGAGGCACAGCAGTACCTGGAGAAGGCGCTCCGCTATGAGCCGGAGCACTATGAGGCGTACTACTACATCGGCCGCATTCAGAAAGAGAACAAAGATTACGCCGCCGCCCTGCAGTCCTTTGAGTGGTCGGCCAAATCCAGTGAGTACAAGGTGAAGTCCCTCATCGAGCGTGGCGCCAGTTACATGGAAATGAACAACCTGGAACGGGCGATCCCGGAGCTGGAACGGGCGATCGGACAGATCAAGGACCCCACCGTGCCGGATGCCCTGTGGGCACACTATTTTCTTGCCACCTGTTACGAACGGATGCGCAAGATCGAGCGCGCCATTGAGCAATGGGAACAGGTCTACCAACAGAAACCGGGGTTTCAGGACGTTGCCGAAAAGCTCTCACAGTATCAGGAACTCCGCCAGGATGACCTGGTCAAGGACTTTCTCACCGCTTCCCAGACGCAGTTTCGAGAGATGTGCCGCAAGGTCACTGAGGCGATGGGATTCACCCTGCAGTCTATGACCGACGAGAAGGATGGACTCAGCGCGATCGCGGTG
>JAWOCO010000171.1:0-3284 GCA_046483765.1 Alkalispirochaeta sp.
CGTTCCCGGAGATCCGGCGGCAGTGGTGGCCGGCTTGGATGCTGCTCCCTCCACCGTTGAAGCGGTGCGTGTGCAGATGGGGCTGGATGTACCCTGGCCGGCGCGCTATGTGGACTGGCTGTCCGGATTGCTTCGCGGATCGTTGGGAATGTCCTACGTGCAGCAGACACCGGTGGCGGAGCTCATCGCGCAGCGCATGCCACTCACCGCGGCCTTGGCGGGGCTGGCCTTAGTGTTAAGCGTCACCGGGGCGGTGATTTTGGCGCTCGTTTCCCGGTTAGGGCGGAGTGCCGCCTTTCTCGTTCGGATCATCGAATACGCATCTTTTGCATTTCCTCAGTTCTGGATTGGCCTGCTCTTGCTCTCCTATTTCGGGTTGCACCTGGGATGGTTTCCCATCGTCGGAGGGGAGGGCGTGCAGCGGCTCATTCTGCCGGCGGTGGCATTGGCGCTGGGAAACGCAGCGGTGCTGTCTCGTACGATTCGCGCCGGGCTCTCGGAGCAACTCAGAAGCGCCCACGTGGTGGCGGCGCGTTCCCTGGGCGTTCCGCCGCTCCGTATTGCGTTGGTGCACGTGCTTCCGTTGGCCCTGATCCCGGCGATAACCGTGCTCGCGATTCAGGCTGGATATCTGCTGGCGGGGGCGATCGTGGTGGAACAGGTCTTCGGCATTCCCGGGCTGGGAAGACTGGCACTAACCGCGATCGCCCAGCGAGACCTCCCGGTAATCCAGGCGGTGGTGGTAGTGTTTGGGGTTGCGTTTCCCCTCTTTTCGATGATCGGAGATCTGATTCTCGGTGCGCTGTGGCCGCGCTTGCGGCAGGAGCGTTCATGAGTTCCTCCCTTTCTGTGCGCTCGATAGCGGTAACCCGGAGCGATGGGCACCGTCTCGTGGGGCCCTTTGATCTCACGCTCTCCCCCGGTCGGGTGCACGGAATGGTAGGTGAGAGCGGAAGCGGTAAAACCCTGACGCTTCGGGCGCTCGCCGGGGTTACTCCGGACAATCTGGAGAGCTCCTGGGAGTGCCTGGAGAACCCGCTGCCGCGGACGGCGATGATCTTCCAGGATCCGGCCAGTTTCTTTAACCCGCGGTGGCGGGTGGATCGTTCGCTTCGAGAAGTTCTGGTGTACGTGCGACGCATGAACGGCACTGCGGCCTACGGGAGAATCGAAGAGCTGGCTGAGCTGGTGGGGCTGACGATGGCAGAGCTCCATCGGTATCCGTTTGAGCTTTCGGGAGGCATGGTACAGCGAGCGGGAATTGCCATGGCCCTGGCCACGGAGCCGGAGCTCCTCCTGGCGGATGAGATTACCAGTGCCTTGGATCCCGAGTTAGGGGAAGCCATTCTGACGCTCCTCCGGCAGATCGCCGTGGCTCAGGGGATCTCCGTGGTGCTGGTGTCCCATGATCTTCCGCTGGTGGCGGGGATTGTCGACGATGTCCATGTTCTCTACGAAGGGCGCCTGGTGGAGTACGGTCCTCCGGGACAGGTGCTGTCCGCACCGCGCCACCAGTACACGGCGCTCTTAGTGCGCTCACTCCCGTCTCAGCAGCGTCGGGGCCAGGTACTCCCGGAGATTCCCGTCGCCCAGGAGAGTAATGGCGCCCCGGTTGGTGGCTGTCCATTCCTTCCCCGATGTCCCGCAGCGATACCTGCCTGTAACCGGATGCCTGACTGGGACGTGAACCTCACCTACCGCTGTCATAATCCGGTTACCCCTGCAGACCGTGCAGTCCCGGGAGCGTTGGAATGAACACGCCGGAACCGGTACTGCAGTTGGCGCAGGTGAAACGCACCCTCGGGGGCACTACGGTGCTTGATGGGGTTGATCTCGTGGTCAGGTCCCGTGCGTGCATCGGTATACGCGGGGCCTCAGGCGCCGGCAAGACCACGCTGGCGCGGGTGATCGCCGGAGTGGATACCGGCTTTGAGGGCATGCGGACCGGGGGATCAGGCGGAGTACATCTGGTGTTTCAGGACTCCCTGCAGGCGTTAAACCCGAGGCTGCCCTTGCGGTGGTCACTGGCGGAAGCTTTGGGAGATGGAACCCTTCCGGGCATTGTGAACGCGCGCCGGCAAGGGGCGGCCACGATGGTGCGCACCTTACGGGAGGTGGGACTGAGCTCGCAGGTACTAAGACTGCGTCCCGGAAGTCTCTCCGGCGGTCAGCGACAGCGGGTGGCGTTAGCCCGGGCGCTGCTCAGTGGTTCATCGCTTCTGGTTCTGGACGAACCGGTGGCGGCGTTGGACCCCAGCGTTCAGGCGCGTATACTAAACCTGCTGGTGCGGTTGCATCGGCAGAAGACGTTGACGGTGATCGTGATCTCTCACGATCATGCGGTTCTGGATTTTCTGTGTGACACGCAGTATGAGCTGCGAGGAGGCAGGTTATGGGAGACATAACAATTCGGTGGGCTATGGTGATCACCATGTGCTCGCTTGTGATAGCGCCGGTGGTGGCATCCGGAGCGGCGGAGGCGGAAGATGGTCAGGCGCCGGATGAACTCATTTTCGGGCTCTCAGGAAGTCCCGACACGCTCGATCCCCACGCCACTACGGGCACGCTTACCTTTCAGACGATGCGCAGCGTCTACGATACGCTGGTAGAGCCTAATCGGGAGGGAGAGATCGTACCTGCGCTGGCACGAGCGTGGCAGTCGCGGGAGAACGGCCTGGTCTGGGAGTTTGAACTCCGTCAGGGGGTGGCGTTCCACAACGGCACCGAGCTCTCCGCCGCCGACGTGGTGGCCAGCCTCAATCGACTGCGGGATGAGGAGTTTGGCTCGCCCAGCGTGCACGAGTACTCCATGATTGAGTCGATCGAGGCTCCCTCTCCCGAGCGGGTAGTGATTACTCTTTCCGAGCCCCACGCGCCGTTCCTCGCGACGCTCGCCTCCGGGTGGTCGGCGATTCTTCCGCGGGATTTGATCGAGTCCGATCACGATTTCGGATCGCGTCCGGTGGGAACGGGGCCGTTTCGCTTTGTTCGCTGGATTCGCGACAGTGAATTGGTGCTCGAGCGGAACGACCAGTACTGGCAGGAGGGACGTCCACATCTGGAGCGGGTAGAGTTTGTCACCATCACCGAACAGAGTGTCATGGCACAGGCGCTCCAGGCGGGGCAGGTGGACGTGGCGGATCTGGTGGTGGAGCCGGAACTATCCATGTTGCGGGAGGCCCCCAACGTCCAGCTCTACGAGGGCACCTCAGCATTGGTCATGGTTCTGGCGATCAACACGCAACGGCAACCCTTGAACGAGTTGCGGGTGAGACAGGGAATAA
>JAWOCO010000182.1:0-12641 GCA_046483765.1 Alkalispirochaeta sp.
CCGTAGCGGCCGCGAAACTGTTCGTACAGTTGGAAGTAATCAAGACGGCTGCGATCCAGGTAGAGTGCAATTGAGAACAGTTGCCCCTCATGAAACTGGAAAATCCCCCGGTCCATGTACACCCGTCCCCGGGTATCTATCACCGTACCGCCGTCGGAAAGACGCAGTGATACGTCCGGTTCACCGCGATACTGAAAGGCGGAATCTCCCTGGAGCAGTTCCTGGGTACGTTCAAAGGGGGTTCCCAGGAGGATCTCTCGAAATCCCCGCCGCAGAGCCGGCTCGACGTCCGCCCCTGCAGGTTCCTGGGCAAACACTGCGAGACAGCTCGAGATCAATACAAACATCACTACCGTGATCCGCGTCATAAGAATAGATATCGGCATCTAAGAATGGTTGCTACACTCCCCGACACGGTGCCGACGGCCCCAAGGAGATCGGCGCTCATAGGCGGGCATAGATCCGAGCCAGGACGAAAAAGCTGGCTCCCAGACCGGCGAGAATCACCCAGAACAGCCACGAGGGTAACGGCCGTCGTTGCCGGCCGGATCGCGAGCGGCCACCGGCGTCTGCCCACATTTCGGTGGCGATCGCCTTCTGCGAAAGAAATCCACACTGCGGGCACCCGTCGGAGAAGCGGTGCTGTTTGTCCCGGTAGCCACACCGCGGACATTTGATCGCCACGAAGATCGCCCCGCAGGAGGAACAGACCTCGTCCTGTTCGTTGACTTCTTCGCCGCAATGCTCGCAGTAGAACCGTTTCATGGCCGCTGCCGCCGATCCCTACGTGTCGTCACCGTCAAGCCACTGTACCACCGCCTCGGCTACCGTCTCCCGCTCACTGCCGTTGGTGACTACGTGACCGGACTCCGACAGGCGCAGGACGTAGTGGTTTTCGCTGCCAAGCCGTTGGTCGATCTCTTCCGCCACTCGCTCGGGTACCGTTTTGTCCCCCTGGGAGACGACAGTCAACGTGGGAACGTCAACGGCGGAAAGTTCCTTGCGGCCGCGCCGCATGAGGGTATGCAGCTCGGCGGTCTGTCTCGGCCACTGCCAGTTCCAGTACTCGTCCGCGAGAAACTGGCGCTCGGCATCGTCGTATGACTCGGGCTGTGTCACGCGCAGCGGCGGTACGAAGTACCGGAGTATCGGGGTCAGGGCGACGAGGCGGCTGGACGCGCGAAACGCCGGGGCAAACAGCAGCACCCCTTCGGTAGGGAACGATGCGGCCACGATCGTTGCCAGGAGACCTCCCATAGAGAGTCCCCCCACCACCACGCGGTCATAGCGGGAGGCCACATCCAGATAGGAGTCCACCGCCCGGCGCCACCAGTCATGGGCGCGGGTACCTTGGAAGTCCTCATGATTCGTGCCGTGTCCCGGGAGCCGAGGTACCACCACCGGATATCCCGCCTCTTGAAGCCGTTCCGCAAGAAAGCGCATGTCCCCCGGGTATCCGGTAAAGCCGTGATACAGCAGTACCACCGGTTTGTGGGAAGACCCGGTAAGTTCAATGGGCGTCGCGCCGGCGACGACGGAGGAATCGTAGGGAATCGCTTTCATATGAGAAAGATAGCTCACCAGGGTTGCTGACACAAGCGTACCTCTGTGCCAGGATGGCCCGCATATGAACGCGAAACCTTTCCACCAAACGGAACCCTTTATCGTGCCCACCACCGACGGAAAGCGGATCGAGGAGCACTTCGGCCGCGTCGCCACCCAATCCACCGCGGCCAGTATCGCCCGGATGGTGGCACCTCCCGGGTGGTCGGAACCGGCACAAACGCCGGAGTTCGATGAGTACACGCTCATGGTCCGCGGTAAGAAACGGATCGAACTTCCCGATGGTCCCATTGTTCTTTCTGCCGGAGAGAGTCTCCTGGTGCCCGCCCACACCCGCGTCCAGTATTCCAATCCCTTTGATGAGGACGCGGAGTACTGGTCCGTGTGTCTTCCCGCGTTTTCTCCGGATCTCGTACATCGGGAGTCGGAATAGCAGATTTGTTGACAGCGTCCGCCGGGACACGTACTTTGACTCTATGCAGACGGTGGGCACGATCACGATCTATCATTTGAGCCGACGGGATGGGACTGCCCTCTTTGTTCATCCCCTCACCAAGCGGGGAAGCATGTTGCAGCATGTGGAACACACGGAACTGATCGGACGCTACGGACAAGAACCGCGTGTTGAGTCGATTACGATGCTCCGGAACGAGTTGTATCGACGGATCGAACATGATGTACGGGACTGGAGCAACGAACGCCGCTTCGTTCCCCGCTTTCTCATCGCTGCCGGGTTATTTTTGGTGACGTACCTGTTTATGGCTCTGGTAATTCGCGATCCGCTGCCGATCGTGGATGAAATTCTCATCGGTTTGGCGGTGGGCGCCTTCGGGTTTATTGCAGCGGGGCGGAAATTTGAGCAGTCTGGAGCAGCATCGCAGAGACGGGTTGCGCTGCGCGCCAAAGTTGATGCGGTTATCTTTTCGGAAGACCCCTTTGTGCACCAGGCGGAATCACTTTTCCAGGAATTAGAGGCGCTTCCCCCGGATGCGACCGAGATTCCTCCCCAGCTGGCAGAACAGGCCGCGGAGTTGCGTAGAAACTACCCAGAGCACACCGTCGAGCTACAGGAGCATCTGCGCACCATGATTGCGGTTGCCCCCTACCGCTCCCTGGCTAAGCAAGTTCGCAGCGGCAAGATCAGGTCCGCCATGCGGGAGAAGATCGATCATGGCACCGCCGTGCCGGCGGCGATCCACCTGTTTCACCTCTTACAGAACAGCGCCTGACCCCCACTTCAAGAAACGACCGGCCCTATTCGCGCCGCACCACGAGCATCGTCAAGTCATCGAACTGTTCATCCTCCATGAGGTGACTGAACGCCACGTACTCGCTGAGCCCGTCGTCCTCCTCAAAGGGAATCACCGGATGGGCAAAGTACTGCTTAAAGGGCACGAAATGCTTCTGCAGAAACTCCAGAACGACGCGATCGATTTCGATACGGTTGTCTGGTCCCGCCTCCGGATGGGGTACCAGACGGAATATCCGCTCAGCGGCCACGACGGCCAGGACCGTATCCCGGGCGATATTGTCACAGCCTCGGTAGTCGAAGACCAGATCGTTGCGCGTGTCGGGGTCCATGATCTTTTCGAGCTTATAGGTTGCCTGTTGCTCAACCGCCGAGACGATCGTGTGGATCCGTTCAATCGTAAACTCCTCACCATCCTCATCCGGAGAGAGGCGCTCGTCTACCTGACCCTGATCGATCATCTCCTGAGTCACGGTGAACCTGTTCCAGTCCGAACCGCGAAGTAACCGCTTCGCCTCTTCCAGACCGTCGGTGAATAACAGCAGCATATCGCCATGATCGACGGAGCGCATCTCCTGGGGAAAACTGATGGGAAGATCATTACTGGAGAACGTTCCCGCCGCGGGACCACCGGGAATCGTCAGCTGATCCACGGAATTGGATCCCCTGCGATACACGTGGAGCTGGTTATCACCGGCGTTGGCGAGATAGAAGGATCCCTTCCGCACATCCAGAATTCCCGCGGTGAGCGCGGCAAACCGTCCTTTGAACTGCCGTTCGGCGACGATATCGTTAATCCGCAGCACCAAGGAAGACACATCCAGACCGGGGCTCTTGGGTGTCCACCCGCGGAAGTAGTCCTGAAACACCGTGGCCACCTGTACCATAATCAGCGCCGCGGGAATTCCCTTACCGGCGACATCGCATTTGATCATAGCGTAATAGCGATCACTCAGTTTCTGGTAGGTGAAATAGTCTCCGGAAACACCCTTGGCCCCCTCGTAGTACCCGAAGAAATACACATCTTCCGCGCGCATTTCACCAAAGGTACGCTTCACATCCTCGGAGATCGCCTCCAGCGGAATAAACGCCTTCTGCGTCTCCGTACCAAACTTCAAGTCTTTATCCGCTTCGGCGGCCTTTACCAGACCGGATACCATATCGTTAATCGATTCCGCCAGCACGCTCAACTCATCGCGGCTGCGCAGGTGCAGCGATTCACCCTTTAGCTTGAGCTTGTCCTCCGTGGCGCCGATCTTTTCCACCAGTTGCACCAGCCGATTGATGGGACGCACGACGATCGTGGCCAGAACGTAGGCACCGAGCACACCGAATCCCACCGCCGCGGCGGCGATCAGAATCGTCGAAATGATGAGATCCCGTCGGGTTGCATCGATTTCATCGAGAATAAGCTGGGTAGAGATCGATACCCGCACCGTTCCCCGGTAGAACTCCTCAAATCCGGCCCCAGCGCCGGGCACGATATCGAGTACCGGCTTGTAGAACAGGAAGTTGGTCTCATCCCGGCGCAGCTGAGTGAAGTCGAAGAGTGGAACACTGCGTATGGGACCGGCGATTTCGCTGAGACGTTCCCGCGCACGCCGAAGCAGTTCATTGCGCTGCTCATCGATCTGTTCGATTTCGGATTCATCCGCTCCCTGGAGAATCAGTTCCTGCGCCTGTTGGGAGAGGCGTTCCAGCTCCACCGGAATATCTCCCAGCTCTTCCTGCGCCTGGGCGTTCAGCTCCTGCGCCAGCTCGTTCACATCTTCCGTCGCTCGATCGCGTAGATGGGACACGCCGACAACGTAGCTATCGGTGTCGATCCGTTCCGACTCCCCGTTAATGACTGCGGGATCGGTCGTTCCAAAGATCGTCTGTAGCTCCCCTTGTTGATCGATGCCGGTAATCGTTGCGTGCAGCGCCTCCGCCATGGCATCACCTTGGGTTGCCACATTCTGGAGCTGGTCAATATTTGATTCCGGATTCTCCAGAGCCGGGCGCGCACCAGTGACCTGGCCATCCACCAACAGCTCGATGCGCTGTTGCAGACCCTCAGTGAGGATCTGTTCCTGACGGTTGAGGACGTTACGCCCGAGAACAACAGCAACCAGCACGACGACGCCGATTACCAGCAACACTACGAAAAATGCGAACTTCAGCCGAAGTCCCCCGCCTCGAATCTTCATACGTCGTACCCTTTCCTTCCGCATCTTTCGCGGTACGGTCCGTTCTCCAGTTATCAGGGCATGGGCCTCGGCGTTCAACCGACGGATCTCACCCCCAATTACGATCAGACGTCCTGCGGAGATCAGAATCAGAACCGCCGCCGCCAGGACCACCATAAAGAACGCCACATCCCAGGAATCGGCGAAGAACGCACCGGTATCTCGCATGGACATCGCCGGATCAAAGACGGGACTGAAATCTCCGTACTTGACTACCCCCAGCGCGTCGATGCGCACAGGATCCGGCGCAATGTACATACCCCGTTCAGGATGGAGCAAACCGAGTCGATAGGTTCCTGCGGGAATCTCGTCGAGCACCAGCCCGCCGATCCGGCGATCATTCTCAACCGAAAAATCTCCCTGCCACGCATTGAAGGCGTAGTCATAGGGCGGAGTTCCCTGTCGATCCAGGATAACCTGACTGATCTGCCCGTTACTGTCGAATCCCCGCCCCACGATGGACACCTGGTAGCGGCCGAGCAGGTCCCGATCGAGGGCAGCGGCAAACACCCGGGTCACCGGAACGTACTTGTTGAACCGCAGGGGCAGCACCTCTGCGGGGCCCACGTTACCAACCGAGTCCACCGCCGCAACCGATAACAACCATGTGCCGTTGTCCACATTGGTTCGACCCACGCTCTCGGCGTTGGTTGTGACTCGGGGTGGCATAGGACCGGGAGGGACCAATTCCATGTCCCCGGCGGGCGTCTGACCGAGATAGTCCAAGCGTACGCTGTAACCCCCGAGGTACTCTTCACCGTCCGGTGGATTCCAGCCTACCTGGAACGTATTGGAAGCCAGGTACCCGTTTTCATCTACCGAGGGAGGCGGAAAGGTGACTGGAGGAGGCGGAGTCGTGTCGCGGACGAAGCGCCTCGTCGCCGGCTCGGACCAGTTACCGGCGAAATCGGTGGCGCGCACATGGAGGTACCAGGGTCCATCCTCATCGGCCCTGGCGACAACTTCCCGGTCCGGCACCCGTTGCCGTATTTCTCGGCTCACCTCAGGTTCCTCGTCCCGAGTCCACTCCCAAGCGTAGCCCCGTATGCCTGAGGCGTCATCGGGGTCCTGCAGCACGAACTCCGCGGTGCTGGAGGCGCTGCGCCCGTCGGAAGGAAAGTTTCCAGCCGCTATGGTGGGCGGGTCCACCGTCTGATCAGGCTCTGCATAGACCACGTCCGCCCCGGTGTCACCGCTGCGCGATTGCCACACCACATGGACTCGATCGCGATGAGATATCGCCTGAGCAAAGGTAGCCTCTCCGCTACTGGGGCTGAGAGTCTGAGTACTCCACCGGAATCCGCCCCGCCGTCCCAAGACGACGCGGCTGTTTCCTCTGGGGTTGGTGAACCAGGCGATTACCGGCTCGCCATCATCAAACGTGAGTCGCGGGAATCGGGCCAACTCGAAGCGACCGGTCACCTCCTCGATCAGGTCGTTGCGGTCGCCCTCCCGATCAAGACCGATCAGGTATATCTGCGGATTACTGGACTCAAACCGCCGCTCCCACGCCAGGAGCAGTTGCTCGCCGGAGGGGTCCGCGGTCAAATCCGGTCTCTGGTTATCGTAGAGATCCGCGTCGTCGGTATCGGAAGAATCTACGAAGGTAGTCAGGCGATCGCCACCCTCCCAGGTACGCCCTCCATCATCACTGGTGCGGAGGTACAGTTGGTAGGTACTGCGATCGGTAATATTGATGCCCTGGTAGACCACGAAATCACGACCGTCCAACGTTGCCATGGACGGCAGGAAGACAAGGCCCACATCGTCGTTCGGCTCGAGGGGACGTTCCTCACTCCACTCCACTCCATCGGCGCTGTGGGTATAGACCGATTGCTGCCGTCCGTCGATATTGGTGTTTACGAAGAGCACCATCGACCCGTCACTACTCTGAAAGATACGCGGTGCAACGTTGGTGCGCTCAGTGGATACCCGGTTCACCACCTGAAAACTTTCGCCCAAGTCGGTACTCCGGTAGATAACCGTTTCTTCGGCGGACTGGGTTACAGCGGCAAAGAGCGTATTGTCGGGGCCTTCGGCGGTGGAGAAGATGAACGGTTCTGATGACCCGGAGTAGCTGACCGGTCCTATCGGCTGCGACACCTCTTCCCATTCCCGACCGTCCCGGGATCGTCGAACGGTGAGGTAAATGTCGCCGCCCTCTTCGTCCCGGTCCTGCGTCTCCTGATGAATCAAAAGCAACTCGCCCGCCACGGACAGCATCTGCGGAAAGCGTGCATCCGATGTTGCTACGGCCCGAGGCGGTTCAAAATAGAGAGTTTCCTGGGCAGCGAGCCCGGCCGATACCCCAAGGGCAAGCAGGAGCGCCAGGTAGAAGCCGGTTAGATGCCGAGACGTAGGCCAATCCTCCTTCGCAGTTCCACCAGCGGTGGATACGTCCGATTATCGGCATCTTGCAGGAGTCGCTCCGTAATCTGCAACGCCTGCAACGCTCGTCCCTGACTGAAAAGCGTCTGGGCCCGACGATACTGCTGCTCATCAGCACTGTCCAGTGCCACCGTGGCCTGTCCGCCCAACTGGATGCGCAACTGGTCCAAAAGAAACTTGGCATCGCTGTTATTGGGGTTGAGGTCCACCGCATCTTCCAAGAGGGAGATCGCCACCGCGGCTTGGTCCCGACTTCCGGAGGATAGTTGTTGCGCCCGCTGAAACAGCTCTGCCGAGCGATTGATGTTGGCCTCATCGATCGGATTTTCACGCAGGTTGAGTTCGATCTCCAACTGACGGATCTGCTCCTGAATACCGGGGTAATCGGGATTGATTTCCGCCAAGACCTCGAGCTCGCTGTACACCTCGAGCGGTCCAACTTCGTCTATCCGAGATACCGCCTGCTCGTACCGCGACGCAAAGACCTCATCGAAATCATCTTCATTGCGCACCTGCGCGATCCGGAGCTCGAGAATACGGGCATCCCAGTTGAGGGGTCGTACATCCCGGACATTGCGCAGATTCTCTATCGCCCGTTCGAAGAGCTCGTCGCCCCGGTTTTCGTTGCCGGCGTCGTACTGGCGTACCCCGGAGTTAAAGTCCTCCCGGGCGATACTCAGATAGTTTCCAAGAATCGGGTACAACGGATCCGTAGCGGTCAGTTCCCGGCCCTCTTCCAGGTTCAACGCGGCGGTGACCAGCCGCAACAGCCGTTCCACCTCGGGATTGGCATCAACGTTGGTCTGCGCCCACGTTTCCTGCGCCTGTAGCAAAGCATCCCGGGATCCCACGTAGTTATCCTGACTGTAGAGGTTTTCCGCCCGGGTAATGAGCTCACGAACCTGGCGCACGACGATCACATTCTCCAACTCTTGAAGCTCATCACCCACTTGCTGGATAATCTCATCCGACTGTTCTCGAAGGTCTGGATTCTCCCGGAGATCAAGCGACGCGAGAAAGGCGTCTCGCGCGGCGGCGTAGTTGTCTCGAGCCGGTTCAATCTGGCCCGCCGATATTGCGGCCCGGGTATCCGCGATGAGTTCATTCGCCCGTTCGGCTTCATCTTCGGCCTGTGCGATCAGACTTTCGGCATCGGCAATCCCGGTATTGGCCTCATTGAGCAACGCCGCGTTCCGTTCGCGCAGCTCTTCGAGCCGAGTCTGCTCCTGTTGGACGGTATCGGCCTCGAGTACGTAGTCGCGGGCGTCGTTTAATTCCGTGGTAGCCGCGGCAACGGTTTCTTCGGTTTCTACCAGGCGCTCGCGGACCTCCTGGTATCCTGCCAGGGCATCATCGGGATAGCGCACTACCCGAAGGGTGCTCTCGTCGTCCTCGGACTGTTCCTCTACGCCCTCGTTCAGTTCCGTAAGCTCTGCCATGCGCTCATCAAGCGTCTCAAACTCCTGCACCAGTCCCTCGGTTTGGGTGGTGGATATCGCTACGGTAAGCGTCCGCGCCCGCTCCATGGCGCGGGAGATGCTCTCCCGCCACCGGTTCTCTGCCTGGGAGATCTGTTGCGACACCGCCGGGGGGCGACTGCGTGCCGGCAGGGACACGATCGGCTCAACCGTCTCTTGTAGTTCCGATTCCCCGTCTTGCAGGGTATTCACCGAGGCCTCGGCGGCGTCCAGTTGGCTTCTCAGCGAAAAGAGATCTGCCTCGCGGTCGACCGAGCGCTCCACGAAGTCCGCCATTACCTCACCTAAAGCGGCGAGGCTCTCACTGGCGGTGCGATATGCCCTGGCGGTGACCACCGGCTCAGATGCGGCAGCGCCGGCGATCTCAACCACTTCCTGGAGGGCAGGATCGGACTCGAAAATGCCCAGCTCTACCGCCTCCGCCTGCTCCCACAATACCGAAGTCTGAACAGCGGTGGCATACCGTTCCTGGCCCGGAGCAAACTGGTCTTCGTCGAAATCATCGGCTGCCCGCTGAACCAGATCCTCCGTCTGGTTCCGGCCGGCCTCGGCGAGCTGACCCACCGTGTTGCGGTAGGCGTCGCGTATCGCAAAGAGTAATCCCTCTTCACCGCGGTACTCGCTGCGTCCCCGGGCGATCATCTCCTGAAAGTTGAGGTACCAATCCACCGGATCGTCGGGAAACTGTAGTGGCACCTGCGATCGTACTACGGCCAGGTCCTGGGCCGTCCCCTCCATGCGGTTCAGGATGGAGGCCACCCGTTCAGCCTGCGAGAAAAACGGGTCCAGGTCATCTTGGCTGAGTACCAGAACATCATCCTGCGCTTGTTGCAGGACGCGATCGCCGGCGCGCTGGTAGGGAGGGAGGGCTCCGGAAAAATCAACCGCCACCGCATCGATCTCGTTCACCAGCTGGTTCACCTGGGTCACGAAGATGTCACCGTAACCGCGCTCCTCGAAACGCTCCCGTTGTAACGTATCCAATTCCTCATAAATCGAAACCGCCGCCACGTACTGGCCTTGCTGCAGAAGCGTGCGCGCCTCGTCCATCCTCCGGTTGAACAGGTTGCGATCAAACGCCAGCTGAGCGACGATGCGGGCATCCTGTACCTGCTCCACCACCCGTTCATTGGGAAACTCATCCAGCTCTTCCATCTGGTCGATGATTTCCAAGGTGCGTGTGATGTCGTCCGGATTGTTTACGAGATTGTCGATGAGTTGTTCAAAGAGTACGTTGTATTCGCCGCGAATCTCCCGAATCGTGCGCATCAGCGCTTCCGCTTCCTGGATGCGGTCGGGGTCTTCCCGGACCGTCTGTTCCAGGAGCAGAATCGCATCATTGATGCGGTTTTCCGATACCAGCTCCCGGGCGCGGCGAATGGGGTCCTCGCTCTGGCCCGCCGCCATTACGAGCATACCTGCAGAGAAGAGCAATATGGTTGTAAGCAGGACGAGGCGCAACGTTTTTACCATTCCCTTCCCAACACTCAATGTACCACGACGTGGGGTCTATCTGCTACTCACACAAACCGATGCCTCATATAGAATAATCGGCACACGCGAGTTAGAATGAACCGTAGAATGAGCCGTACCACGCGGACAGTGTTGATTATTCTCGTTTTGGGGCTTCCTGGGCGGTGGGCATTTGCCTCAGGTGTGTCCGAACAGGCGTTCAGTGACTGGTATGGGGATATCGCCAGCCGCTCCGCGGTGGAAGATGTGGAGAATACGGGGCTCACCGTGTTTCCAACGCTCTCAATACCCATGGGTGGTGAGTTCGAGGGGATGGGCACCGCCTACACCGCCGGCGCCCGGGATGTATCGTTTCTCGAGGCCAACCCCGCCGCCAGCTCAGATCTGCGGTATACGGAACTGGCGCTCTTTCATAACAACCTTATTGCCGACACCAGCCTGGAAGGCATGGGATACACGAGCCGTATCGACGATTTCGGGTTTGGCGTAGGGGGCAAGTTTGTCCACGTTCCCTTCACGGAATATGATGATTTCGGGCTACAGCAGGGCAGCGCCCGCTACATTGAGGCGGTTGTCGCCGGAAATCTCTCATATAACTTTCTTAATAGCTTCTACTTCAATGGCATCTCCGCAGGAGCAAATCTGAAAACTGCGTACCGAAGTATTCCCGAGGTTATAGCCGAGGACCAGTCTGGTGCCGGTATTATGCTGGACGTGGGACTCCTCTCACGCTTCAACGTGTTGAAGTTCTACCCTTCCCGGGACCGAAACTTCGCCGTGGGAACGGTGGTTCGTAATCTAGGTCCCAACGTACTGGAGGAGCCATTGCCCACCCAGTGGACCAGCGGTATCGCCTACTCTCCCCTGCGACCGGTACTGATCGGCGCGGATGTGACGGTTCCCTTCACGCCGTTCTCCCCCCTTCCCGCAGAACGCGTGGGGTATGCGGTGGGAACCGCGGTAACCGTCACGGATTTCTTCACGATTCGATCAGGGTTTCAAGTCAAGGGTGGAAATCCACGGGTGACGATGGGTGGCAGTGTGGGGATTCAGGACATGACCGTGACGATTAACTACACCCTGGACATGACCACCCAGCTGACCGCGTTCGACCGGTTTAGCGTACAGGCGGGTTTTTCGCTGGGCGATCGCGGCCGTGGTGAGCAGCAGGATCTGATTAGAACGCTGTACCTCGACGCACTTCAGGCGTTTGCCGCGGGCGATCTGGAAGAGACGATCGATCTCACCGAACGGATCCTCGAGCTGGACCCCCGCTTTCAACCGGCCTCCGAGACCCTGGAAATGGCAGAGCGCATGCAATCTCTGCAGAACCAGATGGATTCGATCCGCACCGGCGACCAGATCGCGCCGGACGAGCCGAGCGAGTAATACGCCCCGCCGTAATCCTCACCTTACTTACGAGTTTCGGCCCGACCGCGGAGGACGTTTCGACACCTTGCGGCCGGAAAACAGCCGTTCCAGCGAGGAAATTATGCCGACTTTCCGGTACACGCCGTTGTCCGGGGTGTACTGTGGCCCGGAGACGACATTTTTTATCGGTGTGTCGGTAAGTAGAACAAACGCCAGACCATCGCGCGACTGCAAGAGGGCGGTTCCGTCTTCGCTTCTGCGCAGCAACACCGGACCAAAGATCGGATAGCAGTGGTACGGGTTTCCCGCCACGGTAACCGATTGAACCTGATCCCCGCCGGCCAGCGTCGAAATGATCTCGGATATAGAGGGAGTAATGGAATTACTAAAGCTGTCGCCGCCATTCCCGAGCGCCGCCGCGGCTTCACTGCGATACTGCACCGTTCCCTTTCCATCAAGTACGATGCACCCGGCATCAAGTAAAGACACCAGGTTGCGTACCAGCGTTCGGTGCACCTCGGTAGCCCCGCGCTGCAGGACGTTACTGCGCCACAGCAGTCGATAGTGTTCCTGAAACGCCACGCCTAGGCTCCCCAGGGGGTTCTCAGCGGCTGAAATCGTGCCTGATTCCAGGTTTTCCAGGGTGCGTTGCAGTCGGCGTTGGAGGAGGTGCAGCCGAAACGGAACGATGGCGACGCCGAGAATCGTTGCTATCAGCAACCCGGCGGCGATCTCCAGGGAGAGCGTATCCTGCGGCAAGCGGTATCGGTGGGCGTGTACCACTAGAGCCAACGCGGAGCCACTACTGATCACCACCGCGGCGATCGCAACAGCTATCGTCCGTTTCGGGACCAGAAAGGCAGCGCCCTCGGGGCGGGTACTCACTTTTTG
>JAWOCO010000245.1:0-4834 GCA_046483765.1 Alkalispirochaeta sp.
GGTTCCCCTGGCCGAAGGGTCGGAGGTGCTGTATCCCAATATCCGCAACGTGCCACAGCGGCCTCAGTTGACGCTGTTCGCGGCTAACGCCGGCTCCCAGGCGGTGACGGTAGAGGTTCGATTGGGTTCATCTCAGGGAGAGCTCCTAGGTACCTGCACCGTCCATCCCACCGGTACTACTCATTGGCGGGGATATCGAAACCACTGGTGCCGGCTCGATACGCAGCGCGCCACCTTGGACCTGTGTCTCGTATTCCCGTCTTCCGCTAATACGAGTATTCGGTTCGATCATTTCTCACTGACGGCGCCGTAGTTTCCGCTTTCGATGATGGAGAACTCGGGTGTGATCTCGTGCACCTCTTCGCCGGAAATCTTCAGTATGATCGAACAGCCGTGGTCGAATCGCAGGGTCACCGGACGCTGTCCCGAGTCAGTGCTCACAACCACCGGCAGCTCCTGTCGGGCATAGGCTTCGGCGCTCTGGCCGTGGGCCATCGGGTACGTGAGTTTCGTGGTTGCGGGATTCGCAAAGAAGATGTACAGCGTCGTGCCGTCCTGGCGTGCCCAAAACGGCGGAACCTGTTCTCCTGTTACCAGTGGACGCACCGCAGTGAGCGTGTCGAGGGAGCGGGCCACGGATGGCAGGGTCGCAAGGGTGTCCAGTAGTGTTTCAAAATCCGGATCACGACGAGTACCTGGTTGCTCCGGAAATTGTGCGAGAACTACCGGAGCCCCAGCTTCCGCGAGGTGCACGATGTGTCGCAGGGCACTGGGCTCGATCCAGCGGGTATCCACGTACAGAGCTTCCGTGGTGAGCGCTCCCCATCGGATCGCGCCGTTTTCGTACCGCGCATCCCGCAAGGAGTCTTCACTCACCCACATAGGCCGGTAGCCGATCAATTCGCCGGCGGGTCGGACGTAATGCATCTCCCAGTGATACTTGGCGCTGGGACGCTGCTGGGCCGGCGGCAGCTCGCCGCGCATGAGCATTTCCTCCCAGGGAACATACGTCGCTACCCTGGAAACCGGGGTTCCGCGGCGCATAATTTCTGAAACCTGACGCATATACTCGTTGAGCTGTGGGAGGGCATCGACAAAACTCGCGTCGGGTCCCACGTGGACGGTGGCGTAGAAGTCGTTTTGGTGGTCTGACCCGAAAAACGGCATGCCGTGCCAGAATATCTGATTTACTCCGTGGGCAAAGAGCGCATCCGCGAGGAGTTTAATGTCGCCGACTTGCTCGTGCTTATGGTGTGGTCCCAGCGTCGGGTAGGGAACCCAGCCGTACAAACAGGTGAACGCTTCAGCCGAGACGATCGGCGCTCCCCGTTGGGCTGCGGCGGAGGAGGCGAACAGCGAGAAGGGCGGATCAAACAGCAGCGCCTCGCTCTCCGGCACGTCGCAGCTGCCATAGGCGGCAATCAGATCAGTGGGTGCGCCGTGGGCCTGGACGCGGGACGCACTTCCCAGCTCATGACATATCCGACTGTACGGCACGTAGAATTCCCTCAGCGCATACTCCGCGATTAACGTCCGGTAGTCGTATCGCTCTGGGGGATGCTGGTCGAGGTCGGCCATAAAGGGCGTGATATCGTATCCGAATCGTGCGCGGAACGCTTCCCCGAATCCGGCTGTCCACAGACCATCGGGGTCAACTTCCCAGGAGTCGGCGAACAGAGCGGATGAGCCGGCCGCATAAATTGCGGGGGCGAGGCTATACCCCATTACCGCGGCGTAGTGCTCCAGGGCGTGGTGATCCAGATGGTTCACGAGTCGCCCCGGTGGTTTACCGTGAGCCGTCTCCCAGCTTCGGTCAAGGCGTTGGTGGGAGGGGCCGGTATAGGTCTGCGAGGCGGTGTCCTCATCAACCATGCTTCCACCAAACGGCCACAAGGTGCCAAAGGTGAAGTCGCATGCCAGACCTCGGCGGCGAGCGGCGTGAGCCGCATACTCCACAAGCGCACGCCACCGTTCACCCAGGAACTCCGGCACAGGATCGTTGGTGGTGGCAGGCTTTTTACCCGCGTAAACCCACGCGATTTCTACGCCGCCAAAGCCGTTCGCTTCTACCCAGTCCAGTTGCATGTCGATATCCGCCTTGGAAATCGGTTCTGCAAACCACCACCACCGTGTGAGAGGCCGCGTGTCTTGATAGTAACGAAGGGTCTGCGCCCAGCCGATGTCGGATGTATTCTTCATGCGTTGACTCCGTTAGTTTCCTTAATCGTTCAATCGTTCATTGACTGCGTTAC
The DNA here is from genome assembly GCA_046483765.1 of Alkalispirochaeta sp. GTDB lineage: Bacteria > Spirochaetota > Spirochaetia > DSM-27196 > Alkalispirochaetaceae > Alkalispirochaeta. The sequence continues at coordinate 2,253 of JAWOCO010000245.1, forward strand.
CGGTACGTCCTATGCTGGGTTTACTCGGGTAAATCAGTCCTTCCTATCGTAGCACGAAAACGGCGAGCTGGGGAAAATTGAAAGAGGAGTGGGTAATGCAAGACGACATGCCTCCGGGAGTGGTGTGTGGGCACTTCGGAGAAGAAGAGTTTCAGTATCACGGTGCGGCGGTGCCGCCGCTTTTTCAGACCTCACTCTTCACCGGGGAGCACTGGGGGTACAGTCGGTTTGCGAATCCCTCAGTTACGGTGGTGGAACGCAAAATCGCCGCTTTGGAGCACACCGAGGCTGCACTGTGTTTCGCCTCCGGCATGGCCGCGATTTCGGCGTCGGTGCTGTCGTGCGTCACGGCCGGAGATCATGTGGTGGCGCTCCGTTCTCTGTACGGGGGAACGCGCCGGCTTCTGGAGACGTTTCTTCCGCGGTATGGAGTCACCACGACGTTCGTCCGTGGTGAGACACTCTCAGAGTTTCAGCAGGCGCTCCGCCCGGAAACGCGTCTAATCATATTGGAGAGTCCCACAACGTTCACCTTTCGTACCCCGGACATAGCGGCGATCGCCGCTCTTGCTCGGCAGGAAGAGATCGTTACCCTGTTGGATAACTCTTGGGCCACCCCCATCTTTCAGCGGCCCGCCGACCATGGCATCGATATCGTGTGCCATTCCGCCAGCAAGTATCTCGCCGGTCACAGCGATGTCATAGCGGGAGTCGTTGCTACATCCGCCAGTCGCGCTGCAGCCATGCAGGGCGTAGAACGGGGGCTGATCGGTGGCAGTCTCGATCCGTTTGCCGCGTGGCTGCTTACCCGCGGCTTGCGGACGCTGCCGATTCGCATGCGTGCGCATGAAGCCTCGGCTGTACAGATCGCCCGTAAACTCGCGGACGACCCACGGGTAGTAGAGGTGCTTCATCCGGCATTGGCGGAAGACAGATCGACTACCTTGAGCGGAAGCTCGGGGCTATTTGCCGTACGCCTGGACCTCGCCCGCGTCGATATCCCTGCCTTCCTGAAGCGTCTCACAGTGTTCCAGGCGGGACCCAGTTGGGGTGGATTTGAGAGTCTCGTGGTCCACCCTGCATCGATCCACGACGCGGAATGGTTAGCGCGTTCGGACATTCCCCCGGATCTCGTGCGTTTCTCCGTGGGGCTGGAGGAGGCGGAGTTTTTGTTAGATGATATCCAGACGGCACTTGAGGCCGGAAAGGAATAACGGCGTGTCAGAGATACATGAAACGGTGGGGCGCGGTGGTCGCCGGGCAACTCGAAAAGACGTGGCGGAACTGGCAGGGGTTTCCGTGGCCACCGTCTCGTATGTCATGAACGACCAGCATAAGGTTCCGGAGAAGACGGCGGAACGGGTCCGAGAGGCGGTTGAGAAGCTCAACTATCGTCCGGATCTGGTGGCGCGCAGCCTGGCAACGAAGCGAACCAGCCAGTTGGCGATCGTAATTAACAACATCTCCAACCCAATTTACAGCGACCTCATTTTGGGGTTCGAGAACAACGCAATCGAGGCGGGGTACTTCGTAAATATCTGCACGGGAAATACGCGAGTCGATGACTACATCGAAAATTTCATCTCCCGAAGTATCGACGGCATCTTCATTGAGGCGTTGCCCCACAAATATGACCCGAAAGAGTTGGAGCGGCTTCTGGAGTCGGACATCAAGATCGTGATTTTTGGACGGACGGATCTGGGAATTCACGCAGTTTCCTCGGTGGAAACCGATTACACTCGGGCCATGGAGTTGGCGATCCACCATCTGCGTGAGCTAGGGCACCGGAAGATTGCATACCTCAGCGGTCTGACGGAGGCTGAACGGTACGATGCACGGATCGACGCGTTTCGAGCGGTTTGCACATCACAGGAACTCACCACTGCTCCGGTATTCTCCCCAGCTGAAGTCTCTAATACCGATATCACCGACGGCGAGCGCCTGGCGGCGGAGTTTCTTGCCGGAGATCATGGCGCCACCGCGGTGGTCTGCACAAATGATCTCATGGCAATTGGCGCCATGAACCATTTCCGGAACGCTGGGTTGAGCGTTCCGGAAGATATCTCGGTGGTGGGCATAGACGATTCATATGTCACGTCACTTACACATCCACGGCTCACCTCAGTCCATGTTCCGTATCACGACGTGGGGCGCCGAGCGTTCGAGCTGCTTCATGCCGACGTTACCCACAATCGCAAGGATTCCTACCAGATCACTCCTGAGCTCGTCGTGCGAGAGTCCACGGCGCCACCGGCGGACTACGACTGAATCCTCATATATGCCCACGCTTCCAGAACCGTTTGAACGCTCCGGCCTATACTGGATTTCCGCGATCTCTACCGTAGCGCCCATCGGTGCCACCCGGCGCGGTCTGGCCCACAGGGCTCAGACAAAGAGGTTCACGTTGGAGTTGGAGGCGTGCTCCATGTAGGTTGCCACACCGCCGATTTCCACCCCGTCCATGAGCTCTTCCGCGGTGATGCCCATGACGTCCATAGACATTTGCCACGCCACCAGGCGTACACCAGCCTCCCGACCTGAAGCAAACATATGTTCCAGGGAATCCACGTTGGTCTGTTTCA
>JAWOCO010000292.1:0-11766 GCA_046483765.1 Alkalispirochaeta sp.
GTCGCGATCGGGATCAGCAGCCTGCTGTCCGCCTTCCTGCTGTCCACCGGCAAACGCCATGGGCAGCGCGAACAGTGCCACTACGAGCACTGCAACTGTTCTCTTAAACATAGTACCTCCTATTAGGTTTTCCTCTTGGTTGCATAATACAACCAACTCCGAGAATACCATGGCGAATTTGTGCTGTCAAACAATTTTTTCCCCTGATTTCTCCAGGAATCTGGGCGTTTTTTGTCTTTGACAGCGGTAGCGCTCGGGTGTAAATTGGTTTGGGCAACCAACTGAGATGGCACACTACATTAGCGACGTCAACATCACCCGCGTCCTCAGAACGGTATGGCTCAATCGCGGCCTCAGCAGGATCGATATCTCCCGCCGACTGGATCTCAACAAATCGACCGTATCCAAGATCGTAGGCTACCTGGAAGAGCTGAAGCTGGTGGAGCAGGCGGCTGTCGGTGATGCGGGACCCGCCGGCGGTCGTCGCCCGATTCAACTTCAGATCAAGGCGAACTGGGGTTGCGTCATGGGCGTGGAGATTCAGACGGAAGCGTTCACGGTAGTAGGCATAAACCTGCACGGCGATGTGTTCTTCTCCCACACCGAGCCGCTGGATCTGCGTACCCATGACCTGGTGGACTCCTTTGTGGACATCGTCCACCGGTTCAAACCCAGCCTGGAGCGAACCGGCCTACCCATGATCGGCATCGGCGTCGGGTTACCCGGTTTCGTCGACCCCGCCCGGGGTGTCTTGAAGGCCTCGATGCCCTTTGAACAGTACGAGGAAGTTGACTTCGTGGCGCGCGCCCAGAAACAGCTCGATCTGGCGGTACCGATTCTTGTGGATAATGATGCCAATTGTGGATGCTGGGGGGAGCTGGCGTTTAAGCACAGCACCCGTCCCGAAAATTTTCTCTTCGTCCTGGGGGAACTGCGGAAACACACGATTGAAATGGACGACTACCGCATCATGGCGCTGGGAATGGGAATTGTCCTGAACGGACATGTGCATCACGGAACGGGCCATTCCGCGGGAGAGTTCCGCAGCATTCTGTACCGCGCCGGCACCGTGAACCAGTTCTCTATTAGCGACACCGAGGCGCGGCGATTTCTTCAGGATCGCCAGGTGGACGAAATGATCGTCGATGAGTTGGCCCGACATATCGCCTTCCTGATTAACGCGCTCAATCTCGGCAAGGTGGTTATTGGCGGTCCCATGGAAGTACTGGCGGAGGAGCTAATCGCCGCGATTCGTGAACATACGCAGCAGAACTGGGCCTACCCCACTATGGTGGATTGCCAGATCGGCGTGTCCCGTCTGGGAGAACAAGCCGTGGCCTACGGAGCGGCGGGGATGTTCCTGGAGCATCTGATTCGCATTCCGCCGGTGCAGGTTGACGCGGAAAGGCAGGTTCCCTGCGGCGTTGAATTGCTCCCGCGGCGGGGAACCGAACTGCCGGTCTAAGGCGATCTCCCGCGTGTGGCCGAGGCGCTTCTACCGACGACCGCGCCAGCCGGACATACTGTCCCACACACCCAGGTGCCTGATTACCCCGTTGAACCAGGGATCGGGAAGGATGCCCCGCAAAAGTATCGCGATCCTGACCGTTCGCGGACGTTTTGGTGAACTGCGCCCTCGACGCAAAGCACTTTCCACGATCGCCTCGGCTACCACATCGTGGGAGCGGAGGAGCGGTACGATTACCCGTCCTAATCCCTTGAGACGAGCCCCGGCAAACATGCCCTCGGCGATATAACTCGGATGGATCGAGCTCACCATGACGCCGTGGGAGCGCGCTTCCGCCCGAAGTGCCTCAGAGAATCCCCACACCGCCCACTTTGCGGCGGAATACACCGCCAGCCCCGGCACTCCGATCGTTCCCGCGGCGGAACTGATGTTGATGATATGACCCCGGCGGCGCTCGTACATTCCGGGAACCACCAGCCGGGTGAGATAGACCAGGGCATTGAGGTTCACGTCCAGTGAGGTCATCCACGTGTCTGCCTCCTGATCCACAAACTGCCCCGGCGCTAGATGGCCGGCGTTATTGATGAGGATGTCCACCGGCCCGAGGGCAGCGGTGCTTCCCGACAGCGCCCGCCGCTGCTGATCGTAGTCGGTAATGTCACAGACCTCCGTGTGAACCGCGAGATCCGGAAGATCCGGGAATTCGGCGGTGAGGGCGGCCGCAGCGGTAGCGAGCGCGTCGCCGTCCAGATCCCAGAGAGATACTGTGCTCCCGGCTGCGAGCAAGCGCCGCGCAGTAGCCAGACCGATCCCCCGGGCACCGCCGGTAATAACTGCGTGACTGGCGGCCAGGTCGACTCCTACATTCCGTACACTCATGGCCGCTCCCCGTGCTGAATGATTTCCACTAGAGTTCGGTGTTCTTGGGTCCCCATGACCACCTCCCGCGGAACCAGTTCTTCCGCGGCGATCGCCTCCCGAGACTCGTGCGATACCACGAGAAGCCCCCGGGCAAACTTAGCCCGCAGGATCCGTCGTACCGATCGGTCGATTCGCTCTCGGGAGATCTCCCCGGCATCTACCGCCGCTTCCAGAGCGCGCACCGCCCCGCTGGGGCTTGCCGGCAGGAGCAGAATGTCAGCCCCCGCCTGTACCGCTCGCACCGCAATCGTATCCGCATCAAAATAGCGCGTGAGTCCGTCCATGATAAGCGAATCGGTAATCACCAGGCGGTCGAAGCCGAGCCGTTCCCGCAGGATGCCTTCCACCAGGACCGCATCCAGGGTGGCCGGCACCGGAGAACCGGAAACCTCTGGAACGGCGATATGCCCGATCATAACCCCGTCCGCTCCCGCCTCAATGCCCCGCCGAAACGGCACCAGCTCCACCCGTTGTAGGCGCGCCATATCATGAGGAACGGCGGCAGCCTCCTCATGGCTGTCCTGCACGGTATCTCCATGCCCGGGGAAGTGCTTTACCACCGCCGAGACTCCTTCCGCCTGGAGCCCGCGCACCGTAGCGCCCACCATTTCCGCTACCTCCTGGGGATCGCTCCCGTAGGACCGGGAACCGATCACCGGGTTATCTGGATTCGTCTGAACATCGCCCACCGGGGCAAAATTCATCGTGATCCCCAAGCTGCGAAGCTCGCGCCCCATGACTCGACCCAACTCGTATGCCAGGGCGGGATCCGCCAGACGCCCCACCGCCCGAGCCGGTGGAATTTCCGTGGCCGGCATACCCTCCCGGGGTACCACCCGGCGCACGATACCTCCCTCCTGGTCGACGGAGATCATCAATGGCAGCGAAGAGACCGACTGCATGTCTCCCACAAGACGCCTTACCTGCTCCGCAGTGGCGATATTGGGGCCGAAGAGAACGATCCCACCGGGCTGGATCTCCTCGATCGTCGCCGTCAGTTCCGCGTTCATGGCCCGTACGGCGTTTCCCTCGCTGTCACGGACCACCCCAGGCATGATCATCTGTCCTATTCGTTGGCGGAGAGACATCTCGGCCAGTAGCGCTTCAATGGCAGCCTCCTGGGTAAACTCTGGGAGCACCGGTTCCACCCACGGAGCACGGCGGCCGGGGCGCTCCCGAGGACCGGGAGCATCGTCGGACACATCAGAGCCGTCGGCGTCTGGGGCGGTACCAGCCTCGGAATCGGCATCTGTTTCGATATCGGTTTCGGAATCTGACTCGGCGGAGCGCCGTGGTGCGTCGCGATCCTCAGCAGGGGCACCCGGATTTCCCGCCTGCACCTCCTCCGACTCCGGGGAATCTGGTCTCGGCGACGGCTCTCCCTGCGGTGAGGAGACACAACCGGTAAGGACAGTCAGCCCCGAGAAGATTACGATCCATAGTATTTTTTGAAAATGATTGTGTACTAAATCATACATATTCCAATCCACCCCGCAACGGCGCCATGAGCGGCAGCGCTAAACAACGCCATGGGCGAGACTTAACAGACCTCCGAACAAAGGCATTACTTGGCACACAATTTGCAGGTAACCCTCTGTGATGCAAGAAGTCGCCCTGCAACGTTCCCAGCGCTCGGTAGCCCGAGAGCTTCATACAGAACTTATCCGAAAAACGATCCATCTTTCTATTGCACTCACTCCCGTGGTGGCCGCAGTGTTCGGCACCACGATTACCTTGGCACTGCTTGCCTTGGGCACGCTGGTCTATACCGCCGCGGAAACGCAACGCCGGCATGGCAGCGCGGTGCCCATTATATCCCGTCTTACCGTACTTTCCTCCCGGGGGCGGGATTGGAACCAGTTTGTGCTGGGTCCGATCACCCTCGGGACGGGGGCGATGCTGGCACTCCTCTTGTATCCGAACCCTGCAGCCACGATTGCGATTTACGCCTTGGCCTTCGGTGATGGGCTGGCCAGTTTTGCCGGCAAGCTATACGGTCGCACGCGAATTCCGGGAACCCGCGGGAAAACCCTGGAAGGCAGCCTCACCTGCGCCGCTGCCGTGGCAACGTCTACCTACCTGGTCTATCCGGAACCGCGGGTGGCAGCGGTCACCGCGATCGGCGCAACGATCCTGGAAGCTCTTCCCACCGGTGATGCCGACAACCTCATTCTGCCCGTTGGGGTCGGTCTTATCGTATCACTTGTGGTGTAGTCATGGCATGGGCGCCATGCGTCTCCTCTACCCTCAGATGGATGCTCCCGGCACCATCTGAGGGTTTTTTTATCTCCGTCTCTCATATCTCGTGTCCATGTCTCATGTCCGTCGGCTCCACCCCTCACCCTCAGCTCCGTCGCCGTGCGGATACCACCGATTAAGACAGCAGGAAATCGCGGTAATTCTGGCCGGCGAATGTGATCCCCCCGGCTACAACCAGTAGCGCCCCAATACCGATCCAGAGGGGTTCAACGCGGTAAAAGAGGAGCTCCCGCCCCGCCGCCAGGGCGGCGATGGCCAGCGCGGAGATGAGTTGCCGGGGATTACCGTTGTTCACGGAGGCCTGGATATAGTTAATCACCGCCACCACCAGGAGCAGAATGAGCGTCGCCTGCAACGACGATCGAATTCCCGCCCGATACACCAGGTGGTCCGGCAGGTATGACGTATCGATAGGAATAGACCAGCTCAATGCCACGGCGATGATTCCGCCCACGAGAATCGCCGTTCCATGCCGCTGCATCCGTAGGCCTCCCGCATACAGTCCGGCGCCAAAGAGAGCCATCACTCCGGTGACATGGCCAAAGGTGACCGCCCGGGAGAACTCCGACGCCAGCTGGGGCCACGGCGCCACCGGCAAAAAGACGAGCCCCAGTTTAAGGGAATCCAGGATCATGGTGAGAAAAAACCAGGTAACGAAGAACACTGACAACGCCGGGGTCCGGCGGAAGAGGCGTAAATAAGCTGCCGACAGTACGAATCCCAGCCCCGCTGTGATGAACGTACCGGTCACCGCCAAGAGCATATCCAGCGACAGCTCTAGGCGGGAAAAGACGTACGCCCCCTGCAGGGCGAGCCCAAACGCTCCGGTCACGGCGATACCGAGCAGAACGAGCGCAGCAAAGGCAAACCGAAGTGACAGGTTGCGTCCCGTGAGCGTCATATCCGTCACTATAGCGTGTTTTGCGAAAAACTACAGCGTCAGACGAAAAACGACGATACACTACAGAGAGGAAAGGCGAGGTGCCATGGTTAACGACGTAAAACGATCATTTTCTATCGTGTTGCTGATGCTTGCATCGCTCAGTATGACGTACGCCGGTGATGTGGCGCACTTCATTAACTTGGGTTTTTCTCCCGATTCGCGGGTGTTTATGTTTGCGCAACACGGCGTGACGCAGGAAGCGGGTAATCCCTTCGCGGAAATCTACACGGTGGACGTGCCGGGGAACCGCTTTATGTCAGATGGGGTGGTGGCTGAGGAGTACGATGTAGCGATCTCTCCCGGCCAGGACGGAAGTGGGGCACTCTTTGCACTTCTTCCGGAGGTGCGCCCGGTCATCCAGGAGCAGGAGGTTGATCATCTGCGGCAAGGTCGACTCATTTACCTGCTGGTCAACGGCGAAGAACCACGACCGCGAATTCAGTTTCGTGATTTCGAGACGGACGATTCCTTCACGATTACCATGACGCAGGACGCCCGGGGGAACGGTCCCGAGGGCAGCGCCGCCTTTCACCTGGATGTATCCGCCGAACTTGCGGACGGCACCGAAATATCACGTCGCGTGGGTCGTCCCAACTACTACCGGGATGGGGTGAACCGCTACCAGATCCGCCAGGTGGTGGCCGGTCCCGATGAGAACTCACTGGTGATCGTGGTTGAACGGATCACCGACAGCTCCAGTGGACGGCATATCCGGTACATGGTGGAGACACTGACCCTGCGGTGACGCGGGACCCCGCCGGCGACGGCGCACGCGTCGACTCACACCCGCGGATGACGCACCTCCGGCGGTGACATCCCATCTGACAGCGGTCTGCGAGCGATAAATCTTGACGGCTGGGTAATTTACCTCTAAACTCTCGCGGACTATCATGGCAGAACGGATTACACCCAGAAACGAGAGTTATGCAGACTGGTACATCGATATCGTGCTCAACGCACAGCTGGCGGACTATAGCCCGGTCAAGGGTTCTATGGTCATTCGTCCCCGGGGCTACGCGCTGTGGGAGCAGATTCAGCGCGGGCTGGACGATATGTTCAAGGCCACCGGTCACAGTAACGCCTATTTTCCCCTCCTGATTCCCGAGAGTTTCATTAAGCGCGAAGCGGAACATGTGGAAGGGTTTGCGCCGGAGTTGGCAGTCGTCACCCATGGCGGTGGCCAGGAACTCGAGGAACCACTGGTTATTCGGCCTACTTCGGAGACGATTATCTGGAGTATGTACAAGAAGTGGATTCAGTCCTATCGGGATCTGCCACTGTTGATCAACCAGTGGGCCAACGTCCTGCGCTGGGAGAAACGGACGCGACTCTTCTTAAGAACCACGGAGTTTCTCTGGCAGGAAGGCCATACCGCCCACGAGACGGAAGCGGAGGCTCGCGAGGAGACGCTCCGCATGCTGGAGGTGTACCGCACCTTTGCCGAGGATTTCATGGCGGTACCCGTGCTCACGGGAGCCAAGAGCGAGGCGGAGAAGTTTGCCGGGGCCGTTTCGACCTACGCGATCGAGGCGCTCATGCAGGACCGCAAGGCACTGCAGGCGGGGACCTCCCACTTTCTCGGTCAGAACTTCGCGAAAGCGTTCGATGTTCAGTTTCAGAGCCGGGAGAGCACCCTGGAGTACGTGTGGGCCACCAGTTGGGGCGCCTCCACCCGGCTCATTGGGGCGCTGATCATGGCGCACTCTGATGACAAAGGCCTCGTGCTGCCGCCGAAGCTGGCGCCCACGGAAGTAGTGCTGGTACCGATCTTCCGCAATAAGAACAAAGACGACGTTCTCGGTGTCGCCCGCGGTCTCTACGATGATCTCAAAAAAGAGTTTCGCATCGCGATTGACGACGACGAAAATAACTCCCCCGGCTGGAAATTTGCCGAATGGGAGATGCGCGGCGTCCCGATCCGCGTGGAAATGGGGCCCCGCGACATCGAGGCCGGCCAGGTAACGCTGGTGCGGCGGGATACGGGAGAAAAGGAAGCGGTGCCCACCGCGGAAGCTGCGGTGCGCATTCGGACACTGCTGGTGGAGATTCAGGGTGACCTCTACGCCCGGGCCAAGGCGTTCCGGGATGAGAGCACCCACTATCCCAGCAGTTACGGTGAGTTCAAGGATCTCTTCAATGACGGTCCCGGAGGATTTGCCGTGGCTCCCTGGGATGGAGATCCCGCCACGGAAGCGCAAGTGAAGGCAGACACCAAAGCCACGATTCGGGTGCTTCCCTTTGGAAACGAGGCGGAGGCCCAGGGCAAACGGTGCCTCTTCAGCGGCAATCCGGCCAAGTACATGGCGGTGTTTGCCAAGAGTTACTGATCGGTGGCGGGCTGTGGTATATTTCCGAAGGTGAAGACCTCCAGCCCCCGAACCACCGGCAGCGCCACCCCCTCCATCCTGCGCGTTGGGGTAATCGCACTGTGTCTCTTCTCAGGGCTCGTGCTGGCCCCGGCGTCGCTTTCCGCACAGACGGTCTTTGGACTGCGCATCAGCCGCCTCTTCGTCACTGCCATGCCGGTTTGGATGTACAACGGTTTCACCGAAACCGCCGAGGGTGAGCCGGTCCAGGGGAGCGAAGTGAGTCCGATCCGCATGAGTTTCGGCGCGGGGTTCCAGCTGCGCTTCACGGAACGGATGTCCTTTGAACCACAGGGGTGGCTGTTCATGCAGGAGTACGTCGCCCTCGACGCCTATGACAAGACGGTTCCCACCCAGATCGAGACCGGTAATCAGGTCGGAGATATCGCGAACACGATCGGCCTGGCGCTCTCCGTACCGTGGGTCTACACCCTATCTCCGGAGTGGGCGGAAAACTGGGAGTTTCACGGAAGTGCCGGGCTTTCACTGATCTACCGGATTCCGATTAGCGGGATCGACGGCAGCGAGGCGGGACCGGTGGGACGCTACTGGATTGCCGGGCGTTTTCTCTATCCGCAGCTGGGCCTTGCCGCAGATTATCGGTTTACGAACCGCGTGCAGGTGGGAGCGGGAATCACCTGGTACATTCCCTTCTACAACACCTGGGGACGCGCCGAGGATACCCCGTTCCTGGATGAGACGATGCTGCGTTACGGACTCCGGGTGCGGTGGTATACCGACGGCAGTCAACCGTAGGTCTCGTCGGCCCCGGACACGCGGCCCGCGACTGGCGGCCGGCGCCCGGCGCCCGGCGAACTCGTTATACCGTCCGATCCACCCGACGAAGGTAGCCACCGGTGCGGGCCACCGCCTGCGAGACAAAACCGATCGTCATCACATCCAGCCAGGCGCCGATCCGTTCCAGCAACGGCATCACCGGCAGGAGAATGAGATACGACTCCTCCATTCCCCGTCCGTAGCGCACCGAGAGATAGCTGAGCAGCACCATCACCGCCCCTGCCGGATATCGCCCGAGCACCAGCGAGTACAGCACTCCCGCCACGGTGAGTTCCACCACCGCCCCAACTCCGATCTCCAGCGCGGTATACGATCGGATTACCAACAGGAAGGCTGCCACGCTCACCAGCGCCGTGCCGGCGCGCCCAAACACCGCCATCAGCGGCGGTACCACGCCTCCCACCGGTCGCGGAACTCCCTGGTTCTCGTTGCTCACCCGGGCGTACGTGGCTGAAGCAAAGAACACATCACCACTGACCAGCGCCGCCACCGCCGCCGGAGTCATGCGGTACAGCCACGTCACCGGCCGCGATGCCTCTCGGTCGAGAAGATACAGAACTACCGGGTAGGCTACCGCCCCCACCAGCAGTGCGGCGGTGACTACCACCAACAACAGCTGCCCGAAAATCATTAAATCCTCGGTTTGTCGCGTACTCACCACCACCATTGCCGCGGGAATCGCCAGGGCAAAGCCGATTACCTGCGTAAGCCCGGCGTTGAGCCGATACAGAATCCGGTTGGCGGAGTCCGCCACCAGCGACACCGGCGAGGTCATCTCCCGGTCATAGCGCAGGGTGGCCCCCACAATCATTCCAAAGAGCACGATCATGAGCAGCATATTCTCCCCAGCAACAAACAGTTGGAACGCGTTGCCTGGGATCGTCTCACCGAGAATCGAAAGAATCTCCGGGGGCGTACCGGCGCGGCCCTCCTGCACCATGGGAGGAATACGCTGCGGTTGGAGCACCAGTACCGAGAGCGCCCCCATGGCCACGGCAAATATCAGCGACGCTGCCAGTAGGCCTCCCGCCGTGAGCAGCGTCTTCACGCCGCTCTGATCGTCCCGAAGCTCGTCCATCGCGACGATCGCCGCAAAGAAGACCATCGGAAAGAAGAGGAACCGCCCCACCCGGATCAGAATAGCGGAGAGCTCCTGCAGTACCATGTAGGTGTCTCCGCCGGAGAGCGGAACCAGCACGCCCAGAAGGATCCCCAGCGCGGCTCCCAGGAGGTAGCGCATCCATATTTTCATCGGTTATTCATCTCCCATTTATCGTCGGAACGGCAGGATGCCCATTTTCTGACCGTACCGCTGCAGGCGGCCGGCGGATTTGTCACCACGATCGAAGGTATGCTCTAAGACCCAGCGTGCCACGAGGCGCCGCTCGCTGTCGGAGGCGTGAAACCCGCGCATTACCACCGGTTCGTCCTCGTAGAAAGCGATGAGCGAGCGCATCAGGCCGTGGACGGCGCCGGCGATCGTCGCATCCACCGGCGGCATCACCTCAGAACCACCGTCGTACCAGACCATCGTGCATTCACCGCCACCGTTACGCAGCAGTTGTGCGATCACTTCTTTGATAATGAACAGATACCCCTTGATCGCCGCATCGATGCGTTCCTCGATCACGGCGGACTCCGTCTCATGGAGGGGCTGGTTGATCCCTTCCGGTGAACACACCACGATCGCGTGCTGGAGCCCCTCCTGCTCGCGCTCCGCGGATAGCAGTACCGACCGCGCCGACAATAAGGAACGTCGCGTCCACGGGATGTAGCTGAGCATATCACCGAAGGTATCGGGAACTTCCGGTGGGGTATCAGTGGGATCGTGAGTTGCCAGGATGTGCAATTTCCGGTTGAGGGCCTCCTGAACGAGGTCATCGGTGAAGCCGGATTGCTTGCCCGTTATCAGGACGGCTCCGTTCATGTTACGCTATAGTAGTTGGGCAGCAAAACGAGGTCAACGGCGTGAACGTGAAACTATCACTGGGACAGATCAACAGTACGATTGGCGACTTTGCCGGCAATAGCACCCGAATTCGCGATGCCGCGATCCGTGCGCGCAGTGAGGGTGCGGAGCTAATCGTGTTTCCGGAACTGAGCCTCTGCGGGTACCCCCCCATGGATCTCCTCGATTATGAGGCGTTTGTGGAGGAGAACATCACCGCCCTGCGCCGACTGCAGCAATCGCTGCCGCCGGATATCGCGGTGGTGGTGGGGTATGTGGACCGCACCCAGGGAAGCACCGGGAAGAGTCTCCAGAACGTGGCCGCGGTAATTCTCAACGGGGAGGTGGTGTTTCGCCAGGCGAAACGGTTACTTCCCACCTATGACGTCTTTGATGAGGCGCGCTACTTTGAGCCCGCCCGGGAAAGCCGGGTGTGGCAGTTTGGCGCACTGAAGATCGGGATCGCGATCTGTGAGGATATCTGGTGGGAAACGGAGCCGGTACCGGGTACGCGCTACCCCGTGGATCCGGTGCGTGATCTCCTGGATGCCGGGGCGCAGCTGATCCTGGCACCTTCGGCGAGTCCCTTCCACTCGGGCAAGCTCCACACGCGGGGACGGCTGGTGTCCAGTATCGGACGCAATAACAGCGTTCCCGTGATTTACGTGAACATGGTCGGCGGAAACGACAGCCTCATCTTTGACGGATACTCCTTCGCCACCGACCGCTCCGGCGCGATCCGCCATCTTTCCCCGGGGTTCACGGAACACGTGGCGATCGTGGAAAGTACCACCCTCACGGACACCTCCGTCGGGCGGGGGACGCCGCCGGCGGCGCCCCTCCTTCCCGGAGAAGACGATCGCTTTGCCGAACTGGAACGTGCCCTGATTCTGGGACTTCGGGACTATCTTGCCAAAACCGGGTTTTCCAAGGTGCACTTAGGCCTCTCCGGCGGCATCGATTCCGCCGTGGTGGCGGTGATCGCCGCCCGGGCGGTGGGAGCAGAGAACGTAAAGGTCTTTCTCATGCCCTCGCAGTATTCCAGCAGCGGCAGTGTCACCGA
>JAWOCO010000205.1:0-2787 GCA_046483765.1 Alkalispirochaeta sp.
CTGGTACGCCAGGATCGAGTAGGCGGCCGCGTGGGATTTGTTAAATCCGTAGCCGGCAAACGGCTTGAGGAGTTCAAAGATTTCTTCACCCTGCTTGCCGGTGAAGCCCTTGGCCTCGGCTCCGGCGATGAACTCCTTTTCCATCTTGGCCATCTCTTTTTCTTTCTTCTTCCCCATGGCACGGCGCAGAATGTCCGCTTTTCCCAGGGAGAATCCGCCTACGATCTGGGCGATTTGCATCACCTGCTCCTGGTACACGATCACGCCGTACGTTTCTTTGAGTACCGGCTCCAGGGAGGGCAGTGGGTAGGAGATGGGGGTCACGCCGTTCTTGGAATCCACGAATTGGTCGATGAACTGCATCGGCCCCGGGCGGTAGAGCGCGTTTAAGGCGATCAGGTCCTCGATACGGTTGGGCTTGGCCCGTTTCAGGATATCCTGCATACCGGAGCTTTCAAACTGGAAGATCGCCTTACTGGCGCCCTCGCCGAGCATCTTAAAGGTGTTGCTGTCGTCCTCCCGGATCGTTTCGATAGAAAAGTCGGGATTGTGGCGGCGGATCAGTTTTTCCGTGTTACGGATCAGGGTAAGCGTCTTGAGCCCGAGGAAGTCCATCTTTACCAGGCCCGCATCTTCCAGGAGGTCCATGGTGAACTGGGTTGAGATCGAGCCCGTTTTAGGATCGCGGTAGAGGGGGACGTACTCGGTGAGCTCTTTCTCGCCGATCACGATTCCCGCAGCGTGGGTGGAGGCGTGGCGATGCAGCCCTTCCAGGCGGCGACTGACATCGATGAGTTCGGCGTAGACCTCTCCCCGCTCCGGGAGCGCCGCCAGTTCCGGCTCCTGCTCCAGCGCCTTTTCCAAGGTGATTTTGAGGTCCTTTGGCACCAGCTTGGCGATCGCGTCGGCCTCATCGTAGTTGAGTCCCAGCACCCGCGCCACATCCCGGATCACCAGTTTGGTCTTGAGCGTTCCAAAAGTGATGATCTGTCCCACTTTGTCGCGGCCGTACTTTTGCGTGACGTAATCGATCACCTCTCCCCGCCGTTCGAAGCAGAAATCCACGTCGAAATCGGGCATGGAGACGCGCTCCGGATTGAGAAAGCGCTCGAAGAGGAGTCCATATTTTAGCGGTTCGATATCGGTGATCTTCAGGGCGTACGCCACGATCGAACCGGCTCCGGAACCGCGTCCGGGGCCCACGGGGATATCGTTGTCCCGAGCGTACTTAATAAAGTCCCAGACGATCAGAAAGTACCCGGTGAAATCCATGGAGATGATCGTGTTGAGCTCGTAATCCGCGCGAGCGCGGATCTCTTCAGTGATCGGGGAGTAGCGCTCCTTGAGCCCCTCATGGACCAGGTATCGCAGATACTCGTCTTTGTCGGAGAAGTCCGAAGGAATTTCATACACCGGAAACTTGGGGCCCGGAAGATCGATCGTCACGTTGCAGCGGTCGGCGATTACCTGCGTATTGGTAAGCGCCTCGGGATGATCGGCGAAGATCTCCGCCATTTCCGCCGGGGACTTGAGATAGAACTCCTCCGTGGAGAACTTGAAGCGGTTGGTTTCCGCTTTCTTGCGGTTGCTCCCGATGCACAGGAGGATATCCTGGGCGTTGGCATCATCCCGCGCCACGTAGTGGGTGTCATTGGCCGCTACCAGGGGGACCCCGGACTCCGTCGAGAGGTTTGCCAACATCGTATTCAGCGCCTGCTGTTCGGGAATTCTGTGGTTACACATCTCCAGGAAGACGTTTTCGTCTCCGTATACCTGACGATACCAGGCAAGCAGCTGCCGCGCATCATCCAGGCGGTTTGCCAAGAGGAGTCGCGGAATCTCGCCGGAGATCGAACCGGTAAGCAGTAGCAGCCCCTCGCGGTACTGCTCCATCACTTCATGGTCGATGCGCGGGCGATAGTAAAATCCCTCCAAGTAGCCCACGGAGGACAGCTTGATCAGGTTCTTGTAACCGGTTTCGTTGCGAGCCAGGAGAACCACGCGTCCGTTTCGTGAGGCTCCATCGAGCCCCGTCTTGCGGTGGCGCGACTCGGGAGCTACGAAGAAATCGCAGCCGAGTATCGGTTTAATGTCTCGTTTGCGACACTCCATGTAGAAGTTGAGCGCACCGAAGAGGTTTCCGTCGTCGGTAAGCGCTACGGCGGGCATTTCAAGTTCCACGGCGCGGTGAACGAGCCGTTCCACGGTGGCTGCTCCCTTGAGGAGCGAAAAGTCTGAATGGTTATGAAGATGAATGAAGCCGGACACCTCTGCATAGTAGCGCCGGTGTAGGAGATCCTGCAACGGCCTCCGGCGGTAGATCAGCGCCGACCGGGGCCGTGGAGGTCGGATTACTGCAGTTTTTGCAGGAACCCCCGGAGCCCATTTGATGCTCGCCATCGACCAAGATCGTCGAGTTCGCTTCCATAGAGCAGGTTGTCTTCCAAGGTACCGAGGATCGTGCGCCGGTCCCGTTCGGTGAGAGGGACGGCTTTTCCCACGAGATCCGTTTCGGCGGCACGGAGACGGATCTGGCGCTCGCCGTTGATCAGCAGGGCAAACCGGAACTCTTCGATTCCCGTTTTGTCCATCGACGCCGCTCCCAGGAGGGTGAGAGACGGGCCACCGCCGGGAAACGGCTGTCCATAGGTGTGAATCATCCAGTGGGTCCAATTGCGCAACGGAATCCGCAGGCGGGTGATGATCTCGCCTTCGTCGATGCGCAGTACCCCGGTGGGATCGCGGAAGTGGCCTAACGGCATCCAGCGCGAGTTTCCCTGGCGGCGG
>JAWOCO010000301.1:0-10421 GCA_046483765.1 Alkalispirochaeta sp.
GGACATCGCGAGGCGGAGCAGGTGTCGGGCTCACTGTTGACCCGGGACCACTCCTCCGGCCCCACGGGAAACGGAAGATCGCTCCGGGAACCGGTGGGGCTGGTCTCGGCCCACTCCGCGATCGCCCGCACCGACTCGCCATCACTAAACAGATCCGCCTCCGCCCGCTGCTCGTCTAACCGTCGACGACACACGTAGTTGCCCCGCCCCTTCACCAACGCCACGGGAATATCGGTCCCCAGACTCCGCTGCACCAGCGGAAGATCATGCTCCACCAGTTGCTGTTGCAAATTGATAGTGGCGGTGGCTATGACCACACGCTCACTGTTCACCTGGACCCAACTCACCGCCGGGATCAGGTAGGCAAACGACTTCCCCACACCGGTCCCCGCTTCGGCCACGGCGATCTGCGATCGGTTAAAGGCGGAGGTCACCTGGCGCAGCATCTCAACCTGGGAGGGGCGCGTGCGGAATCCGGGAAGCTGCACCGCCACCGCTCCGTGATCACTAATCACGCCGGAGAGCTCTTCCTCGTCGAGTAAGACCGTTTCCTCCGCCACCACCGGCTCCACCAGTACGTAGATCCGGTCCACGGCGTTATCGATGAGCGCCGAGCCGATCCCCTGCTCCGATAGGCGCGCGGCCACCGCTACATCCGCCTCACTGGGGCGCAAATGACCACTGGGATGGTTATGGATGACGATATCACCCCGCTCGCAGAACTCGGCCGGCGCCGCCACCGCCGCCTCGCTGCCTCGGGCGTAGACTTCTACGGAAGACACCACTCCCTCGCGGTCGAGATGTCCCACAAAGAGGACTTCCTGGCCTTCCGATTGCGCGATTTCCCGGCGCATAGAGAGAAGCGCATCGCTGCTGATCCGGTCCCGGGCACTGCTACTCACAAATCCCGAGTGTAGCACCATTTACAACCATGTTGACAGCCGGTACCAGCTCATCTACGCTGCGCGGTTATGAGCCGAATTCCTATCGCAGTTCTCGGTGCCACCGGTACCGTAGGTCAAAAATTTGTCGTCCTGTTGCAGGATCATCCCCAATTCGAAATCGCTGAGTTGGTGGCAAGCCCCCGAAGCGCCGGAAAAGCGTATGCCGAGGCGTGTTCCTGGAAGCAGGATCAGCCGATGCCCGCTCGGGTGGCGCAGATGACGGTGAAGAGTACCACCGAGCCCCTCTCCTCACCGATACTGTTTTCCGGACTGGATAGCTCGGTCGCTGGGGAAGCTGAGGTGACCTACGCCGAGGCCGGCCATGTAGTAATCAGTAACTCCCGCAACCACCGCATGGACCCGGATGTGCCGCTGGTGATCCCCGAGATCAACGCTGACCACTTTGAAATGGTCTCCCGGCAGAAATGGTCTGGGGCAATTATCACCAACTCCAACTGTTCCACGATGTTCCTCGCCATGGCGCTGGCGCCGATCCACGCGCAATGGGGCATTCAATGGGTCCAAGTGACCACCATGCAGGCGATCAGCGGGGCCGGATATCCCGGGGTGGCATCTATGGATATTATGGGGAATGTGGTGCCCTATATCTCCGGAGAAGAGGAGAAGATGGAAATCGAGGCTCAGAAAATCCTCGGAACGCTTACCCCCGGCGGGGTAGACCCGGCCCCGTTTGTCGTGAGCGCTGCCTGTACCCGGGTGCCGGTGTTCGATGGCCACCTGGAAACGGTGACGGTGAAGCTGCCGGACGGTGTCGCACCCACGATCGAAGAGGTGGCACAAGTACTGGATACGTGGCGGGGTATGCCGCAGGACCGTGCCCTGCCATCGGCCCCGAGTCAGCCGATAGAAGTCTTAGCCGAACCTGACCGCCCCCAACCGGCGCGAGATGTGTGGCGCAACAAGGGAATGTCCACTCTGGTGGGGCGGCTGCGTTCGGATCCTATCGGAACGTTTAAAATGGTGATTATGGGTCACAACACCGTCCGCGGGGCAGCGGGGGCTGCCATTTTGAACGCCGAAGCGTTTGTTGCTCTGGGTCATTTTGATCGGTACCGTCGATGATCGTACTCAAGTTTGGCGGAAGCAGCGTTCGTGACGCCCAATGGATCGATCGGGTGTTGACGATCGCCGCTGAGCGGTTGGAGGAGGCGCCGGTCCTGGTGAGCTCGGCCATGGGGAAGACCACCGACCGGCTGGTTGAGCTGGGAACCCTGGCAAAGTCGGGCGAAGCCACGGCAGTGGAGGAAGGAAGCTCCGCCCTGATGAGTGAGCACGATGCGGCGCTGGAAACGCTGGCCGATGCGCTTGATCCGGAACGCCGCAGCCACTGGCGCGATATCCTTACCACCATCGAGGATGAGCTGCGCACCTTGCTCCACGGCATTCTGCTGATCAGGGATCTCAGTTCCCGCTCTACCGACGCCCTCCTCTCGTTTGGCGAGCGTCTGGCCACTACCGTAATCGCCGCCGCCGCCGAGGCTCGCGGGATTCCCGCTACGCTCCTCGACAGCAGAGCGCTGGTGCGCACCGACGAGGAGTTTGGTGGTGCGCGACCCGACCTGGCTGCCACTCAGTCTCTGATTGGAGCCTCGGTAGCTCCGCGTCCGGGACATCTGTTTGTCGCACAGGGCTTCATCGGCTCCACGGCGAGTGGTATTACCACGACCCTGGGTCGCGGTGGCTCGGATTATTCCGCCACGATCTTTGGTGTGTCCCTGGACGCTGAGCGGGTAGAAATCTGGACCGACGTAGACGGCATTATGACCGCAGACCCCCGACAGATTCCCTCCGCCCGGACGATTCCGGAGGTGAGTTACCACGAAGCGGCGGAGCTGGCGTACTTCGGTGCCAAAGTCGTTCATCCCGCCACCATGATTCCCGCCGTGGACTCGGACATTCCGGTGGTGGTGTGCAATACCGGCAACCCCGCCGGTCCCAAGACGCGCATTACCGCGGCGCCCTCCACCACTGGTCTGCGCGCGCTGGCCGGTCGGGGCGGAGTGACGATTATCACGGTGCACTCAAGCCGGATGCTGAACGCCTGGGGCTTTTTGAGCAGGATGTTTCAGGTCTTCGAGTCACATCGGGTCAGCGTCGATCTGATCGCCACCAGCGAGGTATCGGTATCGGTATCGGTGGATGTCCCGGTGGCACCGACGGCGATGATTACCGAGCTTGAAGAGCTTGGTCGGGTGACAGTGGATTCCGAGAAAGCGGTGGTCTCTCTGGTGGGAGAGCGCCTGTGGCGCGATCCGGCCCTGATCCGGGATGTCTTCGCCTCGCTCGCGGACTCCAGCGAACACCGAGTGGAGATGATCAGCCTGGGATCGTCCGATACAAACCTTTCGGTGGTAGTACCGGAGAAGATCTATCCCTCCGTGCTGGAGCGGCTTCATACCCGCTTTTTTGACTTTTCAGAGAACAATGAATCTCGTATAGTGAAAGAGTAGGTGGAAGTGAGTAATGGATCTCTGGTTCCGGGTTGAGATGCTGGTACGCTCCTGGCTGAACACGGACGACTCGGAACGGGTCGCCGCGGACGCTTGGCAAGAGCTCGAGGATTTTCTTCGCGAAGAGCCGCTGGAACCCCCTTCCTCGTCTGCTCGCGGACGAGGGGCACCGGCCGCAGAATCGAGCAGTCGGCTTCCCGCCGAGATCCGCCAGGCGTTGGTCGATCTTGAGTTGTCCCCGGGGGCGACCCTGGAGGAGGTAAAGCGGGCCTATCGAAAACAGTTGATCCAATACCATCCGGATCGTCACTCGGGGGATGAGATGCGGTACCAAACTGCAGCAGAGGTCACCCGCCGTCTTACGCTGGCGTATCAGCGACTGTGCGACTACTATAGTTGAGGGAGGACACCGATTTCTGCTCGTATTGCCGCCATCGCGTTTGTGGCGTTTCTGATTAACGTACTGCTCACTCCGTTCATTCTGCGGCTCGCCCATCGGTTTGAGTGGTATGACCATATTAACGATCGAAAGATCCACACAGAGTCCACTCCCCGCCTGGGAGGAGTGGGAATTTTTCTCTCCTTCGTGGCGGCGGCACTACTCGGTCTCACCCTCATTGTCGGCGCCCCCGGCATCGCCCCCTGGTCGATGCGCTCCGTGGCGCTCGTTCTGGCGGGCTTAGCGCTGGTGCACGGACTGGGACTCTACGACGACTTCGTCAACCTCAGAGCTCCGTTGAAGTTCCTCGTGCAGCTCGGTGCAGGTACGCTGGTCGCCCTGTCCGGCGCCCTGTTGCGGGTAATTGAACTCCCCTGGATCGGCACCGTAGAGTTCCCGCTCTGGCTCGCCTTTGGGTTTACGATTCTGTGGGTGGTCTCAATTTCCAATGCGGTCAACCTGATCGACGGCGCCGATGGTTTAGCCGGCGGGGTGGCGCTTTTTGCAGCGCTGTTCATGGGGATTATCGCCCTGGGCCAAGGGAGCCTGGTGACCGCGGTTCTCGCGTTTGCCGTGGTGGGAAGTCTGGCGGGGTTTCTGGTATACAACTTGCCCCCGGCCAAGATCTTCATGGGTGACAGCGGATCGCTGAGTCTCGGCTTCATTCTGGCCGTGCTCCCGCTCCTGGGACTTCAACGGGGAGAACCGGGGTTCATGGCGGTGGCACCGTTCCCGGTACTGACATTACTGTACATTCCGATCGTTGACACGCTGCTGGCGATAATTCGCCGCCTCAGTCGAGGACTACCGGTACATTCCGCCGACCGTGAGCATATCCACCACCGTCTCATCGACCGTGGTGTACGGGGACGGCGCCTGCTGTCGGTTATCTACGGGATGATGGTGGTGTTCGGATTTGTGGCTACCGCCTGGTACGAGATATCCCATGGCCCCGCAGCCATTTTGACGGGGGCGGTATGGATCACCGTCCTGATTATCATCATCGTTCTCGGTAACCATGACCGCCCGGTGACGTAACCCTCCTCTATCCGCTACTCCAGCCCGTACTCCACGATTTTCCGGTGTAACGTCTTGCGACCGATACCCAGCACCTCGGCAGTGCGCGTCTTGTTTCCGTTACACGCCGCCAACGTGGACCTGATCACTTCCCGCTCAGCTTCATCCAGGCGGCTCCCCACATTAATGGTGATCGAATCTCCCTCATCCGCCCCCTGACTGACCGATGGGGGCAGATCATCCACGGTGATATAGGTGTTCTTGGCCATGACCACTGCGCTTTCGATACTGTTGCGAAGCTCGCGAATGTTCCCCGGCCAATGGTACTTGTGAAGCACTGACCGAGCTCTAGCGTCAATGCCCTCCACCGGCTTGTTGTTCTCCTTGGCAAACTCCTTAATGAACGCTGCCGTGAGAAGCGGGATATCCTCCTTGCGCTCGCGGAGCGGAGGTACGTGGATATTTACCACGTTCAGCCGATAGAAGAGGTCTTCCCGGAAGCGGCCGGACTCGATCTCCTGCCGCAGATCGCGATTCGTGGCGGACACGATGCGCACATCCACGGTGAGCGTGCCTTCACCCCCCACCCGTTCAAACTGCTTTTCCTGCAGTACCCGCAGAATCTTGATCTGCACGCTCTGGTTGATCTCTCCGATCTCGTCGAGGAAGATCGTACCGGTATGGGCCAACTCAAAGCGTCCGCGCTTGCGACCGATCGCGCCGGTGAACGCTCCCTTCTCATGTCCGAAGAGTTCGCTCTCCAGGAGCGATTCCGATAGCGCCGCGCAGTGCACTTTGACCAAGGGGTTTTCAGGGCGATCCGACAGTCGATGGATCGCGTCGGCCACCAACTCCTTGCCTACCCCGCTTTCACCGGTGATCAGCACCGAGGCTTTGGTGGGAGCCACCTGGCGAACGACGTCCATGAGCCGCTGCATCTCTGAACTCTTGCCGATGATCGCCGATGACTGCCGTTGGGAGTCCAGCTCCTGCTGTAGCTGGCGGTGCTGTAGCACTAATTCCCGGGTGGAAAGCGCACGCTTGGCCAGGAGGGAGAGACGCTCCAGCGATACCGGCTTCGTGAGAAAGTCGTAGGCGCCATCCCGCATCGCCTGGACGGCGGTCTCGATCGTGCCGTGGCCGGTGAGAATGATCACCGGTACCGTGGGATACTGGTCCACCACCTTTCGCAGCAGTTCCTCACCGGAGACGCGGGGCATCTTGAGGTCGGCGATCACCAGATCGATCTCCTCTTCCTGCATCGTATCCAGTGCTTCCTGACCATCTCCGGCGAGGAGCGTTCGGTATCCGTCCAGCTCCAAGGCCCGGCCAAGGCCGGCGCGAATGTTCTTCTCGTCATCAACGATCAGGACATTGAACGTCACGATTCGTCTCCTTTCCACCCGAGAAGGTGCTGCTCGCGCTGGGGAAGCGGGAGAGTGATCGTAAAGGTGGTGCCGTGCCCTTCTTTTGATATGACGGAAATATCTCCCATGTGCTCTTTTACCACCTTGTACACCAATGTGAGACCGATACCGCTGCCAAAGTCCTTCGTCGTGAAGTAGGGCTCAAAGATCTTATCTCGCACCTCGGGACTCATTCCCGCGCCGTTGTCACTAATGCGCAGCAGCACTTGGTCACCCCGGCTCTGCGTACTGACGCGGAGCATGCCGCCGTCGGGCATGGCGGAAATCGCGTTCTTCACCAGGTTCATCATTGCCTGCTTGAAGTACTTCGGGTCCAGTTTGAGCTGCGGCAGATCCTCGTCCAAGTCTCTGACTACCTCGATGCCGGCCTGTTCCAGCTCATACTGCACAAATCCAAGCAGGTCGGAGACGAGCGCGTTGAGATCGCCGTCCTCGAGCTTGGTATCCATCGGACGCACGGCAAACAGGAAGTCTACTACGATCCGGTTGAGCCGTTCGATCTCTTCATCGATCACGGTGAGATAGGAGTTGATCCGCTCCGCCTCCTCCGAATCCAGTTGTGCCACCAGTTTCTGAATGAGTTGGTTGTGGATGCCGATCGATCCCAGGGGATTCTTGATCTCGTGGGCTACGCCGGCGGCGAGCGTGGTGAGACTGGCCAGACTCTCCGCCCTCCGCAGCCGCGCTTCACGCCCACGTTTCTCCGAGATGTCCACCAGTTGCAGAATGTTACCCCGAATGTGGCCGGCCTGGACGAGCGGAATCAGACTACAGGAAAGGATACGGGTAGTCCCCCCATGATCCAACGCGAACTCCTGGTCAGTGACGGATTCATCGTTTTCCAAGGTGGTGCGCACAAAATCGCCGATATCCTGGTCCGCGATCACATCCCACAGCGGCCGGTCTCCGATAATCCGCCCGGAGGCCAGCGGAATCAGTCGCTCCGCCGCCTTGTTTACCAGAATCAGCCGATGTTCCTCATCGGTGACCAGTACACCATCGTTCATACTGTCCAGGACCACCGCTAGCCGTTCATTTTCGGCGGCCACCGTCTGGAGCAGCTGCTCCAGCTGCTCACTGTCCAGCTTGGAAAGTTTCTCCAGCGCCCGGCGAACAAAGCCTCTCATACGGGCCCCCGCATCGTTCGGCTCATGGAAATCAGCAGACTTTCAATGACCGAAACCGGATTCATGTTGCGGGTGGTAATTCTATCCCAGTGGAGGCGCACCTGCTCCGCCAGGGCCGCCGTCCGCGCCACATCGGTAGCACTCTCCCCTCCCCGCAGGGAACCGCGCAGCTCCTCCAGCAACGCGTCCAGCAGGTATTCCGCCGCCTTCCGGGGCGGTCCCTGAGCCAGCTGTTCCCGCAGCGTCACCTGCAGCCGAGCCACTCCACCCGGTTGGGGTAAGGCGTGGAAGATCTCGCGGCTTACCTCGCGCCAGCCCAGCGCAGCAGTACTACTCCGCCGAAAGAACGGCTGCAGCAGCGGCTGTTCCGGGTCTTCTACCCGATAGATCTTCTCCTGAACCAGTTGCTGCACCTCCGGGGGGCGCTCCGGCAGGTTGTACATGCGCAGGCGAGAGAGCACCGTGGGGATGACCGCTGTCCTGCGGGAGGTAGTGAAAACAATCGTCAGTCCCGGCGGCGGCTCCTCCAGGAGCTTGAGCATCGCGTTCCGGGCGCCCTCCTGCAACTGGTGCGCCTCCTCAACGATCAACACCTTGGCCCCCGCGGAGGAGGACATCTGCGCCCAGGAGGAGATCGCCCGCACCAGATCCACGGGAACCGGATCGTGGGGGAGCTGCTGCTGGAGCTTTGCCGCCTGGGTGTCGATCGTGTCCAGCACCGCCTGAAACTCCTTGGGTGACAACTGCGTCCACGGCGCGTCCCGGTGATCCGCCGGTTCGATCTGTTCTAACGCCTCTTCCAGCGCGGTCATCGCCGGCTCAACTTTCTTCAGTCGCGAATCCGGCCACAGGAACGCGTCAAATCTCCGCACAAGCTTGCGCACCGCCCGGACCAGGAGAAACGCCGTCCCCGCCCTGGGCTCCCGCTGAAACGCTGTCCGCGCCGCCGAGATCTCCAGCTCGAAGTAGCGATCTCCGGCGAGTACGGTGTCACGGTGCTGCAATCCGCGTTGCAAACGGCACGACCGGCAGGAACATCCCCACTGCCCCGCCTCATGGCACGTGAGCACACGGGCCAGTTCCAGCGCAACCGAGGACTTTCCGCCGTACCGCGGCCCGGCGAGTATGATCGCCTGCGGAAGGCGCTCCTGCTCCACATCCCGGGTCAGATCTGCCACCACCGTTTCCAGTCCCACGATATTCTCAAACATCAGATCCCCATATCCAGCGCGCGTTCCGCATAGGGCAGCAACGGAATCAGAAAGCGGGCGATTTCACTCTCCAGCAGCATCCGTTCGACATCGAAAAACGGCTGTACCTGCAGCAGCAGCACCAGCACGAAGACGAGAAACAAGCCCTCCGCGATGCCGAGGAAGAAGCCCAGGGCGCGATCGAGACTTTCCAGATTGATACGCTCGATAAGGCGGTTCAGGGCGTTTTCGAAGAGTTTCACCACGACGTAGACGATCAAGAACAGCCCCAGAAAGGCCACGACCTGGGACCACGTGCCGCCTCCGAGATACGGGTGGAGCACCTGCGCCGCGATTCCGGAGAACAGGACGGCGATCGCGATGCCCAGAATGATCGCCGCCATAGAGAGAAACTCGTGAACGAACCCACGAATCCCCGCCCGCAGTGCGGCAAAGGCAATAAGAATGAGAAACACGATGTCCAGACCGCTGAGTGAAATATCCATACCTTCCTTCTCGTTCTTAAGGTACCGCGCTCGATTGATCAGGGCCAGGCCCGGCTGCCCCCAGCAGCCGCTCCACCTCGCCCGCAATCCGTCCCGCCGCCCCTTCCGCTCCCCAGGACGCCGCGGCACGGGTCATCTGTTCCCGTTGCTGGGGATCGCGTATCACTGCGCGCACCGTCGAGAGAAACTGCGCTCCCGAGAGGGCGGGATCATCGAGCACCAGCGCTGCTCCGGAGGCAGCGTAGCGCGCAGCATTTCTCAGTTGATCGCCGCGAGAGGCCCCCTGGGAGAGGGGAATCAGGACTGCCGGCCGGCGACACACGGCGATCTCCCAGATCGTTCCCGCCCCGGCCCGGGCGATCACCACATCGGCCCGCCGCATGAGCGACGGGAACAGCGTGGTGAACCCAGCCGCCCCGAAGTACCTTCCCGGTGCCGCCCGCGCGGTAATCCCCGGAATCATGTCCGCGCTGTGGGCTCCCGTCTGGTGCACAACGACCGCCTCCCTGGTGAGTTCCGCGATCGCCTCCTCCACCAGCAGATTCACTTGGCGCGCTCCCAAAGACCCCCCCGTGACAAAGATCACCGGGAGCTCCGTCTCCGACAACCCCACCTGACTCAGGATCCCCGCAGTGGGCGCCGTGTGGAACTCGCGGCGCACCGGGTTGCCGGTGACCGCGATCTTGGACTGAAACCGCCTCCGGAACGAGAGCCGCGTTTCCGCATAGGGTACCAGGATTCTGGTTGCCAGGGGAGCGGTCATGCGCGTCGCAAGCCCAGGGTCGGCGTCGGACTCATGAATAACTACCGGCAGGCGCAAGAGATAGGCGGCGGTCACCACCGGTACCGCCACGTATCCGCCTTTTGAGAAGACTACCTCCGCTCCCAGGCGACGGAGCAAACGGTGGGCGGCGAGAATGCCGGCCAGCACCCGAAACACGTCCAACACGTTTTCCAGATCGAAGTAGCGGCGCAGTTTACCGGCGGGAATGGCGTGGTACGGGACCCCGGCAGCCGCCAGGATGCGTCGCTCCACCCCCCGCCGCGACCCGATCCAGCGGACCTGGCCCTGCAGCGCCTCCGGCAGGGAGGAGAGAACCGCGAGTCCTGGATATACATGGCCCCCGGTGCCTCCACCGGTGAAAACGATCGTGCTCATAATGTTGTTTTGTGGCCGGTAACGTAGTACCGTACGGTACCATGCGAATCTGGTCATCTGCAATTCTGGCTGTTCTTCTTTTTGGCGTTCTTCTTTTTGCTGTTCCCGGTGGAATCTCCGCGCAAAATGGGGACGGGCCCC
>JAWOCO010000319.1:0-5808 GCA_046483765.1 Alkalispirochaeta sp.
CGGTGGCCGACTTCTATCGGGCCGGCACGGTGGTGAGCGACCTCATGCCGGTACCGGTCTTCGCCATGTGGGATTTCTTCATGGGCACCGGGGTGGCCGGAGGATTTCTGGTGAGCGGCCGGGAGCAGGGGCGTTCGGCGGCGGAAATCGTGCAGCGCATTCTGTCCGGTACATCGGTGGAGGCGATTCCCGTGCAGTCCAGCAGTCCCAATCGCTGGATCTTCGATATGGAACCGCTGCGAATCGCCGGGGTTACTCCCCAACAGATCCCGCCGGAGGCGGTGCGGTACAACGAGACGCACTCCGTCTGGCGGGAGTACCGCACCGAGCTGAGTTGGCTGGCGGCTCTGGTGACGGTCATGGGAACATTGATCGTATTATTGATGCAGAGTCGCCGCACGCGCGCGGTCGCCGCCGGCCGATTGCAGGATTCCCTCAGGGAAAAGGAAATTCTCCTCAAGGAGATCCACCATCGCGTGAAGAACAATCTGCAGGTGATCTCCAGCATTCTCAGCATGCAACGCGAGTTCATCTCTGATCAGCAGTCTCTGGATTACTTCAAAGATTGTGAAACGCGCGTCCAATCGATGGCGCTCGTCCATGAGCAGCTGTACCAGACCGAATCACTGGCGCAAATCCACTTGCCCACCTATCTGGAGGAGTTGCTCTCCTCAGTCTACTCATCAGTCTACTCATCAGGCTACTCATCAGTGCGTGGAGCTATGAACGGGACCTCTGAGGAAATCACCGTTCGCCGGGAGGTTGCCGATCTCTCGCTGCTCCTGGACCAGGCGATTCCCGTGGGACTCATGGTGAATGAACTGGTTTCCAACGCACTGAAGTACGCCTATCCGGAGGCGACAACGGGCCCGCGAATCATTGCCCTCACCGTTGTCAGAGTGGAATCAGACGTGCAAATTAGTGTACGTGATTGGGGAATCGGATTGGAGGAGACGGTGGAGCATACGGACTCTCTAGGATTGCAACTGGTGCATGCGCTCACCTCTCAGCTGCACGGGGTCGCGGCGTTCGAGGCGGGAAATCCGGGGCTGCGGGTACGCATCACGTTTCCTCTGGGGGATACAGTGGGGGATGCGGTATGAGCGCCCTGGTGCAACGCGCCTCCGCGGCAGTCTTCGATGCCTTCATGGCTCCCTTGGAGTCGTTTCGCCTCCGCCGGATCCGTGGAAGGTTGCTCGGCCACGCCCAGGGGGCGGTCCTGGAAGTGGGGGCCGGCACCGGCGTGAACGTCGCATATTACGACTCCGCCCGCCTGGATACACTCACCCTGAGCGACCTCGATGACCGGCAACTGGTGCTTACCGAGCGGATCTCCCGGGAGAAGCCGGAGCTTGCCCCCCGGGCGTCGATTGCGCGGATCGATGCGGAGCGTCTCCCCTTTCCCGACGATAGCTTCGATACCGTGGTGGCAACACTTCTGTTTTGCTCGGTTACGTGTCAGCCCTGCGGGTTCGACGAGATTGCCCGCGTCCTGAAACCAGACGGGCGCTACCTGTTCCTGGAGCATGTCCGGCCCGCTCACGCCACGATGGCCGCCGTCTTTGATGCGGTGAACCCGGTGTGGAATCAGCTCTCCCGCGGATGCAATCTGAACCGGGATACGCTGGCCACACTCCAGCAGGCGGGGTTCGAGATCGAATGGAAATCCGCCGACCGGAACGGGGTGTTCATCTGGGGAGCGGCGCTTCAGTCCCGTTCGTAGATCCAATACTCCAGGTTTTCCGCCTTCCGCGTATCCAGCGGAGCTCCCGGTGGTGCCACCCAGATCGAATCCTGGTCGTCACCCACGGCGCGGGATCGTCCCAGGTAGGAAAGCTCTTGCAGCGGGGTGGGAAGCCGCGGGTGGAACTCCGTCAGCGGTTTGGCATCGTCCCGGCGCGCCACGGGAATGATCGCCTGCCGGCGGGTCATGGCCGATGCGCGGCCCAGAATCCACCAGAGCCACGTAGAATCGATACGCACCTTCTCCGGAACTACCACCAGACATATGCGCGACTGGTCGAGGGTATCTGCCGGGGGGCGTGGCGCTCCAGGGTCCGGACAGCGCAGGGTGGCAATCGAGTACTGTGCTCGGCGGAAGAGCGTCGCCAGCTGATCGGTGAGGTGGTCGGCAGCGCGCACCGGTGATACCAGTACCGCGTCGTAGCGCATCGCCCCCAAGGCCCGAGGTCTCCCCACCGCTGTGGAAGATGCCTCTTCCGGCTGTTCTCTGCTAATCTGGTTCATCGTGAGGAGATTCATGCCGTTTGTCACATTACCATATGTTGCGTGGGCTGTACCGCTGGGACTCATGGCGGTGGTGCTGCTGTCCTCCTGCTATCTTCCTCGTCAGGGCTATCACCTCATCGCTCAGCAGGTGGCCACCCGACCGATCTCATCGATCGCCGAGGAAGACCAAACCCGGAAGGAGCGGGAGCTCTTTGCAGAGGTGGCGGCGATTCGCCGGTTTGCCACCGAGGAGTTGGGCCTCACACCGGGCGACTCCTACACCACCTACTACCGGACCGACCGCGACCATCTGGTGGATGTCGTGTCGGCGGCGGGGGAGTTCTCGTTTGACCGGAAGGAGTGGTGGTTCCCCGTGTTTGGACGATTTCCGTACAAGGGGTTTTACCGGCGAGAACCGGCGGAGCAGCTCGCCGGACGCCTAAAGGCGCAGGGCTGGGATGTCATCGTCCGTCCGGTGGACGCGTTTTCTACGTTGGGGTACTTCACCGATCCGGTGATTTCATTTATGGCCGACTACTCCGTGGCGCGGCTGGCGGAACTGATTATCCATGAGTCGGCTCACGCCACGCTGTGGTTACGCGGCGAATCGCAGTTTAACGAGGAGTTTGCCACGTTTGTGGGGCGCATGGGTGCAGAGCACTATCTCGCCTACCGCCACGGGGCAGACTCGGATGCACTGCAGGAGTTCTTACAACGACGTCGCGACCAGGAACGCTTCCGCGCCGATGTGCAGGCGCTCAAGGCTCAGCTGCAGGAGCTCTACCACAGCTACGCCGAGCAGCCGGCGGAAGCGCTGCCGGGTGACGACCGGCCTCAGGACGAGCTGTCTCAGGGTGAGCGGTCTGGGGACGACCTGCCGGCGGAAGCGCTGCCGATGGAGGCCCGTCGGACCGCCAAGCAGGAGCTCATCAGCTCCTACCAACGCGAGTTCGCCGACCGGTACGACGGGCGGTACGAGACGGACACCTACCGATTCTTCGCCGAATTCTCCGTGAATAACGCCTATCTCGACCTCTTCGAAACGTACTCCGGTAATATCGACCAGTTTCACCGGTTTCACGACGAGGCGGGTGGGGGAGAGTTGCCGGTAACGATCGCCGAACTCACCAAACGTGCGGCCGCCTGGAAGGAGCTTCCCCGTGGGAACCGTCCCGATCCGCTTACGCTGCTCAAGGCGCGGTAGCGCCGGGAAGCGCTGCCCACGCACCGCTGCTGGGAAGCGCCGCCCCGCCTACGACGCGGTCGCCGGTTTGGTGCGTTTCTGCAAGGGGCGATTGGGCAGCAAGATCAGCATCGCCCCCGTTCCCGCCACCGCGGCGATCAGGTACTGGTAGAAGAGCAGGTTCTGAAACGCCAGGGGAATCAGCCCCGCGATAATCTGGACTACCCCGCCGATGATAAACAGCCCCGGCGTCCACCACCGGGCGTTGATCAGAAACGCCACGCCCATGAGAAGCAGCCAGAAGACGCCCAGATTCGGTGCCAGGATACCCAGTGCGGGAACCTCAAACGCCAGGAAGGAGAACACCATGCCCACCGCCACCGTAATGATCCACAACAGGAGAATGCTGCGCAGTTTGCGGTTGCGCCACGGCATGTAGCGCACCATCGGTACAAAGGCGATTACCGACAGTACCAGCCAGATCCAGTTTGCCCGGGGGTCCATGAAGAAGAAATGGGTGGTGAGCCAGCCCACCAGTTCCACCACCGCCCACACCATGAAGACGATCCTCGGTTTTGTCCAATAACGTGCCATGTACATCACTCCGTCCCAATAGGCTATGGTCTGTAACCTATTGCCGCGGCCGCCACAAAGCAAATTCGTCTCCGCGGCAGCGTGGATCGTTTGGATGTATCTTGCCGGAGCCCGCTGGATTTCCGTACTCTTCATTCATGGACACAGACATTGTCGTTATCGGGAGCGGTCACAACGGGTTAGTCACCGCCGCCTATCTTGCCAAGTGGGGATACAAGGTTACGGTGCTGGAGCGTCGGGATACGATCGGCGGCGCGGTGTGCACCGAAGAGATGTTCGGTGGCTACCAGATGGATGTGGGGGGCTCGGCCCACTTCCTCATCCACCATACCCCAATCGTGGAAGATCTGGAGCTCAACTCCTACGGTTTGGAGTACATTCCCCTGGATCCGTTCATGACCGCCCCCTTCGAGGATGGTAGCGACCTGCGCTTCTACGTGGACCTGGACAAGACGGTGGAGAGTATCGCCAAGATCAGTCAGCACGACGCCGAGGCGTATCGCGCCTTTATCAAGCGGTGGCAGCCGCTCAATGACGCGGTGTTCGAGCTGTTTCTCAAACCGCCCACGGGCAAGTCGATTCTGTCGACCTTCGCCTTCCGTAAGCTTCATGACACCAAGAAAGACCGCAACGACATGCTGCGGCAACTCTTTCAGAGTTACGGCCGGCTCATCAACAATACCTTTGAAGACGATCGTGTCCGCGCCGCCTTGGCGTGGTGGGGCGCGCAATCGGGGCCCCCTCCCACCGATGCCGCCAGTGCCGAGTTTATCGGCTGGCATTCGCTGATCCACCGCAAGGGACCGGCGCGACCGCGGGGGGGATCCGGCATGCTCACCCAGGCGTTGGCCGCCTACATCCGGGATCATGGCGGCGAGGTGATCCCCAACCAGGAGGTAGACGAGATCCTGGTGGAGCAGGGGCGCGCCACCGGCGTGCGGACCGTTCACGGCGATGTGTACACCGGGAAGCGGATCGTATCCAACGCCCACGTGTGGGTAACCTTTCTTCAGCTCCTGCGCAACTGGGTCCCGGCGGACGTGCGCAGCCGAATCGAACGGATTCAGGTGGGCAATGGCTTCGGAATGGTGGTGCGCGCCGCGGTTGATAAGTTGCCGGAGTACCAGCTCTCCGGTACCAGCGCCGATGAGATGCACAAGGGAATTCAGCTGATCTGCCCCACGCCGCAGTATCTCAACGACGCCTACGCGGACTATCTTCGTGGCGAACCGGCCCGGGACCCGGCAATTGTGGCGATGACGTTCAGCAAAGTGGATCCCTCCCTGGCGCCCGCCGGCAAGCACACCCTCTTTCTGTGGGGCCAGTACTACCCCTATAAGCTGCGCAACGGCGGCGACTGGGATGATATCGCTCAGCGGGAGGCGCAGAAGCTCTTCTCCGTGATGGATCGGTTTGCCCCGGGCACCAGTGAGCAGCTGATAGATATGTATATCCAGACGCCCAAGCAGATCGCCGAGAAACACAACATGCCCAACGCCAACGTGATGCACGTGGAGATGGTGATTGACCAGATGTTCATGTTTCGCCCGCTGCCGGAACTGTCGGAGTACGCCACGCCGCTCAAGGGGCTGTACATGGCCAACGCCGGTCAGCACCCGGGGGGCGGAATCTTCGGCGCTCCCGGCTACAACTGCGCCCAGGAGGTGCGGAAGTCTCTCCGGCGACGCTTTCGGTGAGAGGTGGGGCTCAGGAGCCGGTTCCAGCTCCGGCTCGGCTCCGGCTCCGGCTCCGCTCCAGCTCCAGCTCCGCTCCAGCTCCAGCTCCGCTCCAGCTACGGCGCG
>JAWOCO010000323.1:0-11249 GCA_046483765.1 Alkalispirochaeta sp.
GTTCGCCTTCGTGGGCGGCTCACCAGTGTTAAGCGGGGTATTATGTAATCATGGTTTCGATGGAGCAACTCCAGGCGTTTATGCGCAAAGCCGCTCAGGACGACAAGTCCAAGAAGTATGTCAACGTGAGTGGCGAGACCCTGGACGATGCGCTCCGTGAAGCCGCGGTTGAATTGGGTATTCCAATTAAGAGTATCGAATACGAGATCCTCGAGAACGGTTCTCGCGGTGTTTTGGGAATGGGTAAACGGTCGTTTCTGATCGTTGCCTACCCGGCCCAGACGCAATCCGATCTCTCCGAGGGCGATGACGTTCTCGATATGGACTTCGGATTTGAAGCGACCGAAGAGACCAACGTAGACGGGCAAGCGTTTGTGCGTCTCACGCCGGAGGGAATCCTCCTCAAAGTTACCCCGCCCGTTGGTGAGGGCGTGCCGGTCACCGAGCGCGGGGCGATGCAAGTGATCACTGATCGCACTCGGGAAAAGGTGGACACCGCCATGGTGTCCAAGGCGGTGAAGCGCGCCGATGATCAGTGGATTCGCATCGGTGACTTTAATTACAATCCTGCCAATGATGCCTACGTCTCCTGTGAGGTTGTGGACGGAGAGATGCGGGCGGTGATTTCATTGACGCCCCCTGGTGAGGGCGGCTCCGACCCCTCCGCCGACGCGATTCGTTCGGCGCTGGAGGCGAGCGGCGTTATTCATGGACTCGACGAGACGGTCCTGCAGCGACTCGAGGAAGCTCCCCAGTATCGGGAGCGAATCACGGTCGCCCAAGGCACTCCCCCCAAACACGGTGCCGATGCCCGTATGATTTACAACTTCCAGACCGATCAACGGGAACTTCATCTGCAGGAGAGCAAAGACGGCAAAGTCGATTTCAAGGAACTCAACCGCATTGAAAACGTGGTTGAGGGTCAAGTGCTCGCCCGCAAAGTCCCGCCGGAGCAAGGTGAATCGGGACAGACGGTGACGGGCCGGATGATTCCCGCAAAGGACGGCAAGGACATTCCTGCGCCGTTGGGAGACAACACGCGGCTCTCCGACGACGGACGCAGTATTCTCGCGGAAATCAACGGGCTAGTGAAGCTGGTCAATGGAAAAGTTACTGTGGAGCCCATTTACCTCGTCAGCGGTGACGTCAACATGAAAGAGGGAAATATCCGTTTTCTGGGGACCGTTATCGTTAAGGGAAATGTGGATGACGGGTTCAGTGTAAACGCCGCCGGTGATATCGAAGTCATGGGCAACGTCGGCCGGGGCACGCTGGAGGCGGAGGGAGACGTGATCGTTCATCAGGGAATCGCCGGAAAAGGTGATGGCCGCGTGGTAGCGGGGGGATCGATCTGGTCTAAATTTATTGAGAACGGCAACGCCGAGGCGGGCAATATGGTGGTGGTATCAGACGGTATCATCAACAGTTCCGTGTTCTCGGACAAACGCATTATCTGCCGTGGACGTCGAGCATCGATCGTTGGTGGACACATCAGGGCGGCGGAGGAAGTTGACGCCAAGAGCCTTGGTTCCGTGGCGGGAATGGAGACTCTAGTAGAAGTGGGCTACGATCCCAAGAGCAGGGAGCGGTTGCTGGAGCTGGAGAACCAGGATGCGGAACTGGCCAAGAAGCTAGAAGAAATCTCCTTGAATATGGCCACCATCGAAAACATGCGCAAGAATAAGCGGAAGATCAGTCCCGAGAAGCTCAAACAGTACTCCGTGATGAAGGCGCAGCGTGAGAAGATAACCAAGGGACGCCAGAAGCTGGGCCGTGACATTCAGGCGATCCAGGATTATCTGGATCAGCTCAAGACGAATGGACGAATCAGTGTCTCCGGTACGGTCTTTCCCGGGGTGAAGATTACGATCAAAGATGCCCAGCTTCCGGTCCGTCATGAGACACGGGCGGTGACCTATATTGCTGAAGAGGGCATGGTGAAGGTCACCAAGTACGAGGAGAGCCAGGCCGATATCAGGGTACGTAAGCGAGGGGGGCGAGATGTCGATACAACCGATTGATCTGCAAACGCTCTTCGTGCGTCTTAGCCAGGTGGGGCGTGAACAATCCGCACTCAAGCAATCGATAATCCAGAACCAGGAAGTTGCCGGACGGGAGATTGCCGAGCGCTCCCGCCAAGTGGGAGAGTCGGTTCAGGAACCGGACGAGGTTTCCGAGGGTCCGGAAACGGTTGATGATGATGGCAATCCCTCCCAGCAGCAAGCGGCCACGCACCAGGACCACGCTCACGGCGACGGCAGCTCTGAAGAGCCTGAGGAAGATCTCTTTCGCGATCCCGATTTGGGTCAGAATATTGATCTCGAAGGGTAGTTCATGACCTTCGGGATTTATCTCATGTTGAACGTCGTCTTGCTGCTCTTTCTGGCGATCTGGCTGCGTCGGCTAGTGGTGCGTCGGCTGGAGCCGGAGCGGATTCTCAGTGACCTGAATAACGAAATCGGTGAATTGATCGCGGAACTGAATCAGACCGGCGACCACAACGTCTCTGTGCTCGAGGACCGCATTATGCAGCTCCGCGACTTGGTGGCCGATGCCGATCGCCAGATTGAGGAGCTGTCCACCCTGGTTCAACACGTACAGTCGGAACGAAACCCCGCTGAGCCCGTTTATACGGTATCGTTTACTGGAGCACCGGCACACGACGGAGGGTCGGCGCGGGAAGATTCTCCGTCGCCGGCTGTGGCGGACGCGGGTGCGAGTGCCGGCACGGACGCCGATAGCGGCGGCGGTGCCGCCGGTGGCGCTCCTGGTGGAGCCGACGATGTGCCTGCGCTGGAGGCCTCGTCTCGCGAATCCCATCGGTCGGCTTCCCATACATATCCTGACGCCTATTCAGCCCCTCACTCGGAGGTGCTATCTCCCCGCGAGCAGGTCCATGAACTGCACCAGCAAGGTCTGTCTTCGGAGATCATTGCCGGGAAGACCGGCATGGCGATCGGGGAAGTGGAGCTCATTATCTCTCTGGGTGCGGGGAGGGGCGACAGATGACGATCGGAATCGATCTGGGCACAACTAACTCCCTGGTGGCCTACCTGGACGGCGATCAACCGACGCTCATCCCGAACAGCCGCGGCATGGTGCGGACACCCTCCGTGGTAGGTGTGGACCAGACGGGCTCGTTTCTAGTGGGCGTCGCGGCGGCGAACCAGGCGATGAACCATCCTGAGCGGACGGTGAAGGCGGTGAAACGCGCCATGGGCTTGCGTAAGACTCTTCCCCTGGGTGCGGGGCGGCTCAGTCCGGAAGAGGTGAGCGCGGCGATTCTGAAGGTTCTCAGGGAGAACGCCTCCCATTTTCTTGGGGAGGAACAAACCTCCGCGGTCATTACCGTTCCTGCGCACTTCGACGATCATCAACGCTTTGCCACCTACGAATCGGCCTTGCTGGCTGGTTTTGATCGGGTGGCACTGCTGAATGAGCCCACCGCCGCGGCACTGCCGTATGCGGCCAGAGACACCAGCCGTGAACGGATCGTGGTGTTTGATTTTGGAGGAGGAACGCTGGATATCACGGCGCTGGAGCGCGACGGCGGCGAGTTCGCCGTCCGCGCCACGACCGGAGACGGGCGCCTCGGTGGGTTGGATATCGACCAGGTAGTGGCGGACGCGATTCTGCGGAGGATTGCACGCCAACTCGGGGAGAGTACTGCCGAGATACCTCATGTGCAGCGCATTGCGCTTCAGCTCGCCGAGCAAACCAAGATCGACCTGTCTGAGCTGACACACACGGAAGCAGGCGTTCCGTTTCTGCTGCCCGGCGTAAACCCAGCGCACGTGAACATATCGATGGAGCGCAGCGAGCTGGAAGAGATGATCGCACCCTTTATGGTCCGCGCCCGGGACCTCACGCGCTCTGCGGTTGAGGACGCAGGCTTCAATCGGAGTGGCTTTGATCGGCTGGTCCTCGCCGGTGGGAGTAGCCGAATTCCCGCCGTGCGGAGCATGCTGGAAGCGGAGTTCGGCGTATCCACCGCCTCCCGCATCAACCCGGAGGAGGTGATTGCCACCGGCGCGGCGATGTTTGCCTCCAGCGGTGACCGGTCGGCGGATACCTTTACGCTCCGGGATGTCCTGTCGGGAACCCTGGCGATCGAGTTGGCCGATGGAAGCTGCGTGCCCCTGGTACGTAAGAACCAGCCCTTGCCGGTGCGGCAGTCGCGACTGTTTACGACTGTCAGCGATAGTCAACCGGAGGCGGAGATCCATCTCGTCCAGGGTAACCACGGTCAGGCGTGGAAAAATCGCTCGCTGGGGCGATTTTTACTCAAAGATATTCGCGAAGCTCCCCAGGGGGCCCCTCGCATCGCCGTGACGATCGATGTGTCCGCCGATGGGATCGTAACGGTGCGCGCGGGAGATCGGGACACTGGGGCCTGGAGCGAAATGGTGGCCCAAGCACGGCCTGAGCCCACCACGCAGACGATCACCGGTGGTCGGGAGGAGTACGCCCGATCACTGGTACGACGCAGTCGGGGAGTACGCCGGTTCGCGGAGCCCGCGCTTCGGGAGGAGTTGGACGAAGTTCTGTCGATAATGGAAGAAGGCTTTCATGCAGCGGGGGAAGATATGATCACCGTGCTTGAAACACTTCTTCGCGAGGTCGTAATTTCCACCACGATCGCGTGGCAGCAGGAGCGTCACCATGCAGCTTCGTGAAGCGTATCGAATTCTTGGTCTGGAGCCATCTACTTCGGTTGAGCGCGTGACCGCACATTATCGCGGCCTGGTAAAACAGATGCACCCCGATGCGGGAGGAGTTATCGTGGACGTGGGCCGATTGGTTGAAGCCTATCGCACGATCGTTACCCACTCAGGCAGGACGACCCAACGTTCTCCGGGACCTGCCGGAAGCAGCGTGTTTTCGCTGGGCAAGTTGGCAACATCTTCAGGAGAGGCAGCGCTACGCCTGCAGGCGGTTCGTCAGTTAGCGCAGCGTCGGCGGTACGCGGGAGCGGTTTTCCTCAAGCAGGCACTCTTTGACACTGATAGCGACGTTGCCCACGCGGCGGCGGTGGCGATGGTATCGATCCCCGGTACGCAGGTTGAACGGGATCTACTGTCATTGTACGAACAACTTAGTCTACAGCAGCGAATCGGTATCTTACAGGAGCTCAGATGTCGGAGCCGGGAGATGCCCCGCTTTGTGGCGTATGCCGCAGCGGATACTCACCGTGAGGTCCGTCGGTTGGCTCAGGAGATAGCTCGGTGAATACAGTATCAACATTGATGGCGGACATTGAACGCTTTGTCGGAGATCTAGAACAGCTGGTCCTCGAAGAGCGCGGCTCGCAGGGGGAACTCAACGAACAGTTGACGCAACTTCTGGAGGAGGCGCGGTTTTTCAACGCTGATACCGTGGTGGAGGCGTTAGATGAGGTTTCCAGTGCGATAGACCGGATGCCGGAGGAGGGAGGTGCCGATTCTGCGGCGCTGCTTCCATTGGTATTCCGCCTACGGGATGCTGCCACGGATCTCGGCGGAGATGACCATGCAGCAACGCCGTCGTCAACCACCGCCTCCTTCCTGGAGGTGGATCTGCAGGATGAGATCGCCGCGGTCCTTTCAATTTCCGAAGAGGCAGAGCGCTCCCTGAACTCCCGCATGCAGGCGGGACAGAAACCGTTTCTCCTGGTAATCCGCGTGGACCCGGCGTGGATGGATGCGGTAGAAGAACTGCTGGAGGCGGAGTACCAGATTCTGTCCTACCAACGGCAGGAGAATACCGCCCGCATCGCCGCTGTCGTGGTGGAGGTGGCGGCCCCGGAGGTACAGGAGACGGTGGATCAACACCTGGGCGATCGATCGATCGTGAAGGAGGCCAGTGTCCGTCCGTTGGACCTGGATGCTATCCGGGTACGTCACGGCCGCAGTGATACGTGGTATGCGGGGCTCTCGCCGATTGCAGCCGAGATTGCTCCCGCGGCTATGGAACGGATCTGGCTCCTGATGGATGTTCTGTCTCCCGCCGGTGACGACCGGATTCAGCCGGCACTCTGGCACGAGCTCCGCCGGAGTATTGGCTCTTCGTTTACGGTGGAACTGCGAGATGTGATCACCGACATGCGGGCGTCTCTCGAGGAGATGGCCATCACTGCTGGAAAGAAAATTCGCCTTACGGTCTCCGGCCGGGGCGCCGCGATTGGTGTGGAAATCGCGGAACCGCTGCGGCGCGTACTCTTCGAGTTGATCTCGAACGCCATACTCCACGGTATTGAGCTACCCTCGGAGCGGCGGGAACATGAAAAGGGAGAGACCGGGTCGATCGCGTGTTACGTCCAAAGTGAGGGGCAGTCGCTGAGTGTGCGAATCGGTGATGATGGTCGGGGATTCGAGAACGAGTCACGTCATCGGGGAAGAACCGGCGGCCTACAGCGTGCCCGGGATGTGGTGCGGGATCGTCTCGGAGGAGACCTTCACATTCGCAGTGGAGACAGCGGGGTCACGGCGATCCTCGATCTCCCGGCACTGCAGGGGATCTATCGGGGACTGGCGGTCGTTCGCAACGATCTCCGGTTGGTTGTTCCCAGCGCGCTGGTTGTGTGGGCCGGCAACGTTCCCGAGTCGCGGATTGTAGTGGATACTACCGGCGCGCGCTTCCTGCGGTATCAACGTCAACTAATCTCTCTGGTTGAACCCGAGGTTCGCCGTCCGGATACGCAGGAAGGTGCAGAACTGAGCACCCAGGAGCTGGAGCCGCGCGTCTCACCGAATGTTCCGGCGGTGGTGATCATTGAAGTCGCCGGCCGGTTCATAGCGCTCGCCGTGGACGAGGTTCAGGAGGAGACGGTAGTCTCCACCTCGCCGGAGGGGTGGTTACGACTGTCCACGGGATCGGACCAGTGGGCGCTGGGAATCGCACTTCAGAATTTGCCGCTGGGCACTCCCGGAGTACGTACATAGATCTGTGGGAAAACAGATCCGTGGAGTAGGTCTGTGGGAAAATGGGTGCGGGGCAGAATAGAAAAGAGGCGATGTGCCTGGACGTCGTAACAGCACACCGCCTCCGGGAATCACGTATGATTCGCTTGTATTTCTATTATCGACGGCACCGATCCGATCATTAAGGAAAATCATATCTTTTGAGTAGATCGATATGGAACGTGGCGGCATCATGGAGCGATCGGTAGAGCGTTTCCGCCTGAGTTAGCGCTTCTTCAGCGGTGGAGGCACGGCCGGCAGATATCTCCTCCAGCAGTGAACCTGCGATGAACCCCACAATTTCCCGATCATCGAGCGCTCCTAAGCGCTGGTCGATCTCGTCGAGCCAGCTCAACCGCTGAAGCAGGCGGGTACCTTCCGCCGTAGTGGTTTGCTCGCGGAGCACGTGGCAGCGTTTCAAGCCGGTGCTGGTGATGTCCTCCATTTCTTGCAGACTGCCGAGAAGATCTCTGAGTGTGGCCTCGGCATCAACCGGATCGGCGATGGAGGTGCTGCGCAAGTATCTCCGGGCTGCCGCAACGAGGGATGCATCACCGTGGTGCGCAAACCACCGTTCCCCTGACTCAAACGGAATTCCCGGGATCGCGCTGCTTTCGGGAGATAGCAGCACGGTGGACGCCTCCGGAAACTGCAGGGGCCGCTCTGAGAACCAGCTGCGGTACACTCGCATGCGGGCATCGCTGGGAATAGGGGGGCCTCCTGCGGAGGGAACCATAACCGCCTGCGCTCCGTGGAGATAGCGCCACAGACCGTGCTCAGCCGGCTGCAGACGATGCGCCACCATTGCCAGGCGGGTCTCGAAAAACGAGCCTTCACAGTGCGTCCGATAACGCGGAAACCCCAGATCGGCTCCGACCAGCGCTATGGAAGTGGAACCGATGACTCGGGCCAGGTCCCAGGCGGAGGTGGCAACCGATCCCCCGGAACCTAACTTGAGACGGCGCTGAGTACGAGAATCGATATAGGATCCCAAGGGAAACAGAGAGGCCGACATCATGGCCGGTCCCGGCCACAGCCGCAGGGTGCGGGGATGGGTAGCCGGTTCTGCTACGAGAACCGCCGTGGTTGGCGAAATCTGATCCAGGTGGCGCGTGTTCCAGTACTGAGGGTCTGAGATAACCGCCAGATCCGGCTCGATACCGCGTTTCTGAAGCGCAATCACCGCCGTGTCCACCGCGATGATGAGCGCCTTATGAGTGTTTCCTTCCAACTCGGGCAGGGTGTAGTCCAGCGTGGGGCCCGCTGCGCAGACCACCACGGGCGTGCCGGGAGCGAAGTGAACCAGATGATCGACTCCCGGAAGAATTCCAAACTGACGAATGGAACGGATCGTATTGCGCACCCAGAGCCGGCCGAAGCGCCGTAGCGTGTTGCGATTGACCTCCGTCCGGTCTCGGTATTGTTCCAGGATAGATTCCACAGTAGCCATCATCTCGGGATAGATATCCCGCAGGGGCATAACCGGGAGGGAGAGAAACGATCTAATCTCGTGGTGCTGAAGAATCGGAACCAGCAGCCCCGGCAACCATGCCGGCACGATGCGATCGGGACCATATGTGCGCCACCACTCGGGAGGGCGATTCCGCACGGCGGTTTCGAGCTCCGCCGGATGAAACACAAGGCAAATCGTGGGACCGGAAAATGCTTCCGTCCGATCGTCCCGGTGGAGCGCTTCGCAGAAGTATCCCAGTCCGAGCCCCACCAGGATAACTCCATCCCAGGGCTGGGTGGGTGGTACCGCCGCCTGGAGGCGCCGCCGTGCTTCCTTCTCCGGATCAAAGGAGCTGTGGATCCACTTTCCATTAAGCCTAAGGCTGTCCATTCCATTCCGAGCGGGCATCACCTCGACCTTGGGGGCGATACCGTCCGGGCCGGCATCTTCCA
Organism: Alkalispirochaeta sp.; assembly: GCA_046483765.1. Classification (GTDB taxonomy): domain Bacteria; phylum Spirochaetota; class Spirochaetia; order DSM-27196; family Alkalispirochaetaceae; genus Alkalispirochaeta. Next base: position 8,844 of record JAWOCO010000323.1, read on the forward strand.
GGACCCGATCGATATCTACGGATACCTCCGGCGCAACCGCAGCGATCTCTCGCAGGCGTTCCCGCAGCACCACATCGCGGTCCTCGCTCATTCCAGTTCCAATCTAATCATCATGCCGTCACTCACTGCGGTTCCCGGTTCCGGATCCTGATTGACTACCCATCCACTGCCTTCAATAACCACATCGATATCCTCCCGGCCAAGTAGGGGCATGAGTGTTCGAATTGGGAGTCCCGTGTAGTCCGGCACGCGGTCTTCCAGAGGCGGCAGCACCGGCGAGCGGGTGACGATACGCCCGGGGTGAGTCGCAATCGTGTCGGTGTCGCGGGGAATATCCCAGTAGGGTACGAGGAACTCCAGCATTTCGTCGGCTGCCGGGGCGGCAATGCGGCCACCATAGAAGCTCTCTCCCCGCGGAAAGTCGATCATTACGTACACTCCCAGTTCCGGATCGTCTGCCGGTATCATCGCCAGGGTGGAAGCGATAAATTGCGTGTCGGAGTAGGTGTTGAGTTCCGGGTCGTACACCTCAGCAGTACCGGTTTTCGCGGCTACGGATACACCTTCCACCTGGATCCTGCGGGCGGTACTGTCGGGTTCCGTGGCGGCATCCATATAGCGCAGGACACGCCGGGCGGTGTCGGGAGATACCACCTCCCGCACCGGTTCGCGGCCGAATCGGCGAAGCACTTCACCCGATGGAGAGACGATCTGATCGACAATCTGCGGTCTCAGGAGCATTCCGTCGTTGGCCAGGGCCGTGGCAGCAGCAAAAACCTGTACTGCGGTGACTCCGATTTCCTGGCCGATGGCGATCGTCGGCAGTGTTCGACGCGACCAGTTCTCCGGCAATGACAGCAGCCCGCTTTCTTCTCCGTTGAGATCGATCCCGGTGCGCCGGCCGAAGCCGAAGCGGGTGAGGATCGTATAAAACGATCCGGGATCGACCGTTTCCGACGCGTAGGCGGCCCCCACGTTACTGGAGTACTTAATGATCTCCTCCGGCGTCACCCGGCCGTAATCGGCGAGATCGGTTATTACCAGTTCGCCGTCTTCCGCAACATATCCACCGGAGGTATCAAACTCGTCATTCTCGGTGATACCGCCAAGCTCCAGAAAACTCGCCACTGAGAACACCTTAAACACTGACCCCGGCTCATAGATTCGTGAAACGAAGCGGTTGCTCTGCTCGTCCGCGGAGTACTCCCGGAAATGGTTGGGATCAAAGCTGGGGACGTGGGAGACCGCCAGGACCTGACCATTTTTCAGGTTTCCAACTACGATCATTACCGAGTCCGCCTGATGTTCCTGCAGCAGCTCCCGGCCCAGGTCGTCGGCGGCGCTCTGGATCGCCAGATCCAAGGTCAAAAACACCTGGTTTCCCATAGCCAGCGACTGGGCAACGGTCGACCGAGTATCAACCTCCGGCATGAGTTCGTTCGAGAACATATACTCGATTCCTGCCAACCCCACGTTGTCCACGCCGGTAAATCCGATAATCGGGGCCGCCGCTTCCCGTTCCGGGTAGCTTCGCCCGGTGTCAGCTTCCAGGCGAATTCCCGGCAGGTTGGCCAACTGCTGTTCGCTGCGAATCCGGTCGCTCTGACTTGGGGTGATCGTTCGCTGGACCACAAGGAATCCGTCGGCAGTGGCCAGACGTCCGGCGAGTTCTTCTTCGGAGAGATCGAGGATATCGGCCAGGATACGAGCAGTGGTATCGATATCGTCTATTTCCGGTTTCCAGGCGGTCACCGTGTCCAGACGCGTCTGTATCGCCAAAACCCGCCCGCGACGATCAAGAATCGGCCCACGCTCAATCTCGGTGGATCCCGCCGCGCTGGAACGCTCCGATCCCGGGATCATGATGATCGCGTACCGCACCACCACCAGAGCCGCTGCCGCCAGAATGATTGATCCCACGATATTGAAGCGGCGAGAGCGTTTATCGGTGTTTCTCTGGGCCAATGAAGACTACCCTCCCGAGTATCTGCCGCGGCGAAATCGCTCCGTAGTGGCGGGAGTCCAGGGAGCGGTCAGAGTTGTCCCCGCGCAGGATATACCGTCCATCACCGTTGTCACCTGTCAGGCGTTTGACGACTATCAGGTCCGGCTGCTCCGGATGCTGCGCCACCACCACGTCGCCCCGCTTCGGGGAACGTATCCGGAACGCCAAGCGATTCACCACAATGACCTGTCCTGGTCTGATAGCCGGTTGCATACTCGCCCCTGCCACGCCATACAGTCGCACCGAGGAAGCCAGAAGCAAACCGAATCCTAAGACGGTAAGCGCAACCGTGGTCACAGGAATACGCACACGCAACTATAATATGCTCCATTTTTCTTGTCGATACTGCTACTATGGTCAGCGTGATCGAGCACCAGAAGGTTGAGCGACGAAAGCGAGTG
>JAWOCO010000351.1:0-10884 GCA_046483765.1 Alkalispirochaeta sp.
CCTGGCGTTACGGGGAGATCCGCCGGCCAAGCCGGAACTGAGAGCCGCGCTGGCCGATCAGTTGGGGCCCGACGGCCAGGGAAGCCCGGACTTTCCCTATGCGGTCGATCTGATTCGCCATATCCGCAGCGCCTATCCCCACTTCTCGATCGGGGCCGCGGCGTTTCCCGAGGGCCATCCGGCCACACCGAACCGGCTGGCCGAGATCCGCCACACCGTGGAAAAGGTTGCTGCCGGCGCCGACTATCTGGTGACGCAGCTCTTCTTTGATAATCGGGACTACTTTGACTACGTGGACCGCCTGCGATTGGCCGGGGTCCAGGTGCCGGTGGTGCCGGGGATTATGCCGATTACCAGTAGCAGTGGCATGGAAAAGATGGCGGACCTGGCAGCGGGGGCGCGCTTTCCGGCGCCGCTCCTGAGAGCACTCTCCCGGACGCGGGACGATGACGGTGTCCGGCGGGTGGGGACGCACTGGGCCACGGCTCAGGTGGCGGAACTGCTCAACGCCGATGTGCCCGGCGTACACCTCTATACGCTCAACAACAGCGGCGCCACGATGCAGATCTGCCGCAATCTGGGGCTCGATAGCTACCGGTTGAGCTGATAGTGGGCGCCGGCACCCGGTACGCCGCGCCGTGATCAGTAGTGGTGGCCGAGCCCGATAAAGATCTCCCGGGCCTTTCCATCCAGGGGATGCGCGCCGTCGGCGATCTCCCGCAGGTCGAATCCCAAGGAGCCCCGGACGTATAGGCTGCGGGCGAACAAGGGAAATCCGATCACCTCGATACCACTCCCGAATCGCAGATCCCGTTCACTGTCAAAACCGGTGGAATCGGAAAAATCTCCCCGCAGATCACGAACCAGGGCGGTATCGAAGAACACGCCGAACTGCGCCTCGAATATCGGCTCCAGCGTCCAGACGGTAATCACCGCATCCAGGTTGGCAAAGACCCCCAGATCTCCCTGCATCGTATCGTTGAGCAGTCCCCGCGCATCTTTGGCAGCGTCATCCTGGTCTTCATCGGCTCCGGTGACGAGATAAAAGGAGCTTAGCGAGGCGGAAACGCCGGCCTTGGGCCATACATCTTCCGTGGGCTGCCACAGCGGCAGGTATCCGCTGACGCGGGCGGTGATATCGGAATCCCAGGCGTCTTCATTGATGTTGTACGCGTTGTCATTGTCGATCGTGAGGCGCAGACCGCGACGGTAATTGCCGATCCAGTCTGAACCGCCCGCGCCCAGTCCATGATCAAAGCCGGTTCGCAGACCACGCCGTTCTTCGCTCATTCCACCGGGGCGGTAGCTGGTTTCGGTATAGAGCGTGGGTCCATAGGTAACCTGACCAAAACCCGGAAGCACTACCGGCGTCGTGATCGAAGTACCCAACTCCAGGCGGCTCGTGCCATAGGAGGTATCGCCGAACTCGTCGTTGGTGAGGTAGCGATAGGACTGGCTATACACCGCCTCCCAGTCGAGACCCAGCCCCTGGAAAGTGTGGCCCAGGCCCAGGCCGAACTCGAAATCCAGGTCATCGGCGCCAATCTCCAAGCTCTGGTCCATGATCAGACGCCACCGCCGCTCCAGCATGTTGAAGGGCAGACTGAAATTGCTCGAAAGCGTAACCAGATTCTCCTCGTCTTCGGTGAGTTCGTAGTCCAGATTCGCTTCCAGGGTGGAAAGCGTTCCAAAGAAGTTGTAATCCCGTCCGCGAAGACTGAGTAGCAACCCACTATTGGAATCATATTTGGCGTAAGGCAAGCCGATGATATTCCAGGTGTCCCGGGTGGTTACCGTAACATGCACCGGAATCGGCTGAGCGGAATCCGTTTCAAGCTCAGCAGTTACCAGCGCTTCCTGCAGGGCTCGCTGATTGATCAGCCGCTGCTGCTGATTGGCCAGGTGCGTTTCCAGGGACAACTCATCGGGAAAGGTCCTCCCCGGTTCCAGCTCCAGGAGATCTTCCAGTACCCACCGGCGCGTCCTCCCTTCGAGCTGATATTCAACCGACTCGATGCGATATGCCGCAGGGGGCTCCTGTTCCTCCTGAGCGGAAACTCCCAGGGTAGCTACCAGCGCCACTGCGCCCACAATTAGAAGCCGAACACTCTTTACATTCACCTCGGGCTAACCTCGATCCGTATCCTACCGGTCACGGCGCTCAGGGGGAAGCCTTTCTACCTTACTGCCCGCTACCTCACTGGCCGCTATCTCACTGCCGGCTACCTCACCGGCCGCTATCTCACTGCCGGCTACCTCACTGGCCGCTATCTCACTGCCGGCTACCTCACCGGCCGCTACCCGGGGCCCGCTGTACCTGCGGCACGGGATGCGCAACGTTCTCCCGCACCATGTTCTTTGCCGTGCGTAGTATCTGGGGAAGCTCCGCCTCTTCCTCGGGAGTGAAGCGCTCCAGCAGCCAGTCCGCCGGTTTGCGGGTGCTGGGTGGCCTCCCGAGACCGATGCGCAGGCGCCAGAAATCGGCGGTTCCCAGCGCCTGGATGGTGGAACGCACGCCGTTTTGACCGCGGTGGCCGCCACCCCAGGCAAGTTCCACCGTGCTGAAGGGGGTCTCCACATCGTCGTGGATCACCACGATCTCCGCCGGATCGAGGCCAAAAAACGCCCGCGCCGCCTGCACGCTGCGACCGCTGTGGTTCATATAGGTCTCCGGCTTTAGCAGCGTCAGGGAGCCCTCCTTGAGAAACCGGCCGTGAAACTTCTCCTTCCAGGCGCTCTCATCGGCGCTGGTCACTTCCGGCAGTACCATCCACGCTACGTTGTGCCGGGTGCGCTGATACTGTCTGCCGGGGTTACCGAGAAATACTGCCAGTTTAATCGGTACCTGCGGCGCACTGCGGGTACCGGGCTGCTTGCCTCTTGCGGATTCACCTTTCATACTACCGATCATATATGGCACCTCAGCTTCGTGTCCTCCTTTCGGACACCACAAACCCCTGGTTCAATCTGGCCACCGAGGATTGGATCTTTCGTGAATTGGACCCCGATACGCGCACCCTCTTTCTGTGGCGTAACGCCGATACGGTGGTAATCGGCCGCCACCAGAACCCGTGGGTAGAGTGTAAAGTGGGTAAGATGGAAGAAGACGGCGTGTATCTGGCACGCCGACAGAGTGGTGGCGGAGCGGTCTTTCACGATACGGGAAATACCAATTTCACCTTTCTCTCGTCTAGTGACGCCTACAGTCAGGATGAGAACTTCCAAATCATCATTAACGCGCTGGCCCGTTTCGGAATTACCGCGGAGCGCTCCGGGCGCAACGATATCCTCGTGCAGGAGAAGAAGATCTCCGGCAGCGCCTTTAAGCACACCCGGCAACGCAGCTTTCACCATGGGACGCTCCTGATTAACGCCGATCTCGGCCGTCTCCAGGACTACCTCAACCCCAGCGAGAAGAAGCTGGTCTCCAAGGGGATTAAGTCGGTGCGCTCCCGGGTGGCAAATCTCACCGATTTTTCCGCCGATGTGGACCACCAATCGGTCATCGAGGCGGTGATGGAAAGTTTTTTTGCGTATTACGGCTCCCGGTGCGAGCCGGAGCTGCTGGATGCGGAATCGCTCCGGGAGATTCCTTCCCTTCAGGCGTACTACGATCAAATGGCCGATTGGGATTGGCGCTTCGGCAAGACGCCGGAGTTTTCCCACCACCTGGAGGAGCAGTTCTCCTGGGGCGGTATCGATCTGCACCTGAACGTGGAACACGGAGTGGTCCGGGCGTGCACGATCTTCTCCGATGCCCTGGATCCGGAGATGATCGATTCCCTGCAGGCGGCGTTGCCGAATGTCCGGTACCAGCGGGATGAACTCACCCGGACGATCGCCGAGGTTGCGGCCCAACACCCGCAGCGGGAATCTGAACTAGATGAACTTTCCCGGTGGCTTACGGACGCCGTGGGATGAGGAGGACACGATGAGTATTCATATTGGTGCTGAAGCCGGCGCGGTTGCCCCCACCGTCCTGATGCCGGGAGATCCGCTGCGGGCAAAATATGTGGCGGAGAATTACCTCTCCGACGTGACGCTGTATAACAACGTCCGGGGAATGCTGGGTTTCACCGGTACGTGGAACGGCACGCCGGTGTCGGTGCAGGGTTCCGGCATGGGCATGGCCAGCTTTGCGATCTATGCCAACGAGCTGATCCGGGACTACGGCGCGCAGCGCCTCATCCGTATCGGCTCGTGTGGATCGATGCAGGCAACGGTGAAGGTCCGGGACCTGGTGGTGGCGATGAGCGCCTCCACCGATAGCGGCATGAACCAGCGCCGCTTTCACGGTATGGACTTTGCGCCCACCGCCACCTGGTCCCTGGTGGAACGCGCCACCTCCCTCGCCCGGGAGCGTTCCCTTACCTTTCACGCGGGCAACATCCTCTCCAGTGACGCGTTTTACCAGGATGACCCGGATGAGTGGAAGCTGTGGGCGGAGTACGGCGTACTTGCGGTGGAAATGGAGACCAACCAGCTCTACACGCTCGCCGCGAAACATTCGGTGGAGGCGTTGGCGTTGCTCACGGTGAGCGATAGCCTGGTCACCGGGGAGGCGCTCTCCAGTGAGGCGCGGCAGACGAGTTTTCACGAGATGATGGAGTTGGCGCTGGCCTTGGCGGAGTAGAGCTGCAGCGCTGGAGACGTCGGTTCGGCCCGAGCCGGGGCGGCAGGGCCGCCACCGCTACGCCGCGTCCGCGACCGGCTACGCCAGAAAGAGCAGGCCCACGCCCACCACGGCGGTTACCGATCCAAAGATCTCCCGCCCCGTCACCCGCTCCTTGAAGTAGACGATCGCCACCGGAATCAGCAGCACCGGCACGGTGGCGATAATGGTGGCGGCCACCCCGGTCCCGGCGCGCTGCGCCGCGATGAGCCCCAGGGAGACCCCCAGAAACGGACCAAAGAACGCGCCCCGGCCGATGTGGCGCAGCGCGGTGCGATCCTGCAGGGCGCGTTTCACCAGCCCCCAGCGGCGGGTAACCATAAACAGGATAATGAACCCGGCGATCCCCGAGAGGGTACGGATCTGCGTAGCTCCGAAGGCGTCGTAGGTGGGCGCGCCGTAGCGGCTCAGCACGAGCCCCCCCGCCTGACCCAACGCGCCTACCACCGCCAGCCACACCCCCCGCAGGCGGCGGGGATAGGGAAGCGCCTCACCGATCGGGCGTGGGGCGCGAGCGGTGGTGACGATCATAATACCGGTGACGGTGAGCACCATCGCCACGATCTGGACCGGGGTCAGGCGCTCGCCCAGGATAAGCCATCCCAGGACTGCGGTCATGGGCGGAACTGAGCTGTAGACCAGCATGGCGGTTCGGGCACCGGCGTCGACAAACGCCTGAAACAGGAACAGATCTCCGATTACAAACCCCACCACTCCCGAGAGCGAGAGCCAGATCCACACGTGAGTGCCGGCATCCAGGGGTAACACCCGGTCATGCACGACCGCACCGTACAGGGCAAACAGCAGGAAGGCGATCACGAGCCGAATTAGGTTTACCTGAAGCGATCCTACCCGGCGGCCGGCGGCTTCAAAGGAGAGGCTGGTCACGGTCCAGCAGACCGCAGTAGACAGCGCGGCGAGTTGGCCGAGCATTTGCATGTTCAATCGTTGCTTGCCCTTTCTATCTCGTTTACAATGACGTAGACACCATGGTCCATGACACGATTTTCCGCATCCTGTCGGCGTACGGACAGATAATCATCATCGCGGCGGCGGTGATACCAGTGATTACCCTTCTCATCAGCTTCACCCACGGGGTGTACGATGGTCGTCGCGGCCCATGGCGGCATTTCTATGCGTTCATGGTCCATATCACCACCGCGGTCACTGCGGCGGTGACCGCCGCTCTCATATACCATATCCTGGAGCGTGGGTCACCGGATTGGGCGCTGGTTTCCGTGGTTACCCTGGTGGTCATCGTGGTGGCGTGGCTTTTTACCCTGATTTTTGTGAAACGCGCCGTGGATTTCTCCATGCTCCGCTCCGTACGTAACCCCTTCGCCCTGTTCCTCTCGTGGGCCTTCGGCTGGGCCACCGCATCGGTGCTGGCGTTCAGTGGAATCTGGCTGATTCCCGGTCCGACGTACGTTACAGTGCTGGTGACGGTGGTGGTAGTCTTTCTTGCGATTCGCCTGTTTTTGAGGGTTGCGTTTGGAATGAGAGACCAGGATTAGCGGCGTGACGGCAGATCGAATCGCCCTGCCGTGGAGTTCGTTCTGGATTACCGGGGGCAGTTCCGGTATTGGTGCGGCCCTGGCTCGGGAGGTGGCGGGTCCTGCAGTGACCGTGTATCTCTCCGGCCGTTCCCCGGAGCGACTGGAAGAGGTGGCCCAGGAGTGTCGCGCCAGGGGTGCCACGGTGCACACCGTAGCGTTCGATATGGCCGACGCCACCGCCCGTGGTGCTGCTGTTGCCGGAATTCTTGCCGCGGAACCGATCCCGGAAGTACTGATTAACAACGCCGGTCTCAGCCAGCGTGGCACCGCTGAGGAGACTGCCTTCTCCGTGGACCGCACGATCATGGAAGTTGATTTTCTCGCAGCGGTGGAGCTTACTAAGGCGCTCTTGCCGTCGATGCGCGCCCGCGGGTCGGGATGCATCGTGGCGGTTTCCAGTGTGGCGGCCTTGGCGCCGGTGCCGCTCCGGAGCAGTTATAACGCCGCCAAGGCGGCGCAACTAGCGTTCTTTGGCACGCTGGCCAATGAGATCGCCGACTCCCAGATAGCGGTGCATCTCGTAGTTCCCGGTTTTGTGAAGACCGAGGTCTCCCGTAACGCCCTCACCGGCTCCGGAAGCGCCTCAGGTCGTATGGATCCGAATCAATCTGCGGGAATCGATGGAAAAACCGCCGCCCGTGATATCCTCCAGGGTATCGCGGCAGGAAAGAGACGCATCTACACCGGGCTTACCTTCAAGCTCCGGCTCATGGTGTTTCTCGCACGTCGCGTACCCGGTTTCCTTGATCGGATTCTGCAAAAGACGGAGGTGCGGTGATGCTCCTGACGATTTTTCCCGATACGCGGTCGGTTTTACTTCTACGCGCCGGTGCTCCCGAGCTGCACGGGCACACCCCGATGTATACGATCCCTTCCGTGGATAGCCTCAAGGAAGCGGGAATCACCGTGCCCGATCGGCCGTGGCAGTATGCCGACCGCCACGGGGAATCGGTGAGTGGTGTCTTCATGGACGGATCGGTACTGGAGCACCTCCTGGCGGTGACTGGATCCAAGACGGGTCTCAGTTCCGCGGCGGGTTTGGAGATCGTCGGACGCCGGGAGGCGGCGGACCTCTTGGATGTGGATGATTACTGGCACATGAACCGCGCCTTTCATCTGGCCGACTGGGATCGGCGGACCCGCTTTTGCGGAACGTGTGCCTCGCCCATGGAGCGCAGCGCCCGGGACATTTCCAAGATATGTCCCTCCTGCGGTGCCACTAGCTATCCTCAGATCGCACCGGCAGTGATCATGGCGGTGGTGAAAGATGGCCAGTTGCTCATGGCCAACAGTCGGCGTCACAGCGGGCCGATGTACAGTGTACTTGCCGGTTTTGTCGAGGCGGGAGAGACGCTGGAGCACGCCGTCAGTCGGGAAGTCCACGAAGAGGCGGGAATCCTCGTGCGAAACATCGAGTATTTCTCGAGTCAGCCGTGGCCCTTTCCCAATTCCCTGATGATCGCCTTTACCGCTGAGTGGGCCTCCGGTGAACTATCCGCGGATGACGATGAGATTATCGACATCGGATGGTATCGACCGGCGGAGATTCCCGCCCAGATTCCTAGCAGTTACAGTGTTGCCCGACGGTTGATCGAGTGGTTTGTCAGTGAGTTCGGTACTGCCGATGATCTGCAGCGAATTCTCGACACCACCAGCGGTTGAACGTTGGGTGAACATTCGTCACAGATAGATTTTACAGTTGCTAAACCGAAATTCTCGGTTTACCCTACACAACACGACACGAGGAGAGAGCGTATGAAGCCGGTACAATGGGGAGTCATTGGAGTTTCAGGACATTACCGTTTGAGGTGTTCAGCACCGCTGCAGCGGTCGGAGACGGTCACGATGCGAGGAATCGCATCCCGTTCCGTGGACCGCGCCCGGGCAGCCGCCGCGGAGTTCGGCATGAGCGTCGGATACGGAAGTTATGAGGAGCTCCTGGCAGATCGCGAGATCGAAGCGGTCTACATTCCGCTTCCCAACCACATGCATCTGGAATGGATCAAGAAAGCCGCGGATGCCGGCAAGCACATCCTCTGTGAAAAACCTCTGGGCCTCAACGCGGCTGAGGTGGAAGAGGCGATCGCCTATACCAACAAGAAGGGTGTGCTGCTGATGGAGGCGTTCATGTATCGTCTACATCCCCAGTGGCTCACCGCCAAAGAACTGATTTCCATCGGCGAGATCGGATCCGTAACCACCGTGCAGAGTCACTTCTTCTATGACAACCGCGATCCCAACAACATTCGGAATCGACCCGAAGCCGGAGGCGGAAGCATCTTGGACATCGGCTGTTACGCGGTGTCCTCAGCCCGTTTTCTCACCGGAAAAGAGCCGGTACAGGTGATGAGCCTCATCGACTGGGACGAGCAGTTCGGCACGGACCGACTCGCCTCGGGTATTCTTGATTTTGGTGATGGGGTGCAGTCCACCTTCACGGTGGGAACGCAGACCTACGCGCAGCAGAAGGTGCAGGCCTTTGGCACCGGCGGCACCGTACGCGTGGAGCTTCCCTTCAACGCCTATCCCGATGTGCCGCTGAGCGTGCACGTGGAAACGGGGGTCGGACACCGCACGGTGAACCATCCGCCGCAGGACCAGTATCAGATCCAGTTCGAGAAGTTCTCCGAGGCGGTCCGCCAGGGTGGGCCGGTACCGACGCCGATCGAGGATGCCCTCGGGAATCAGCGCGTTCTGGACGCACTCTTTAGGAGTGGAAAAAATCGGTCGTGGGAGCGACCTGAATAGGAAAAGGAGAGCCCATGTCTCATGGACACGTAGTAGTGATAGGTGGAGGAGGAACGGGAGCGGCGATCGTCCACGATCTGATGCTCCGCGGTTTCTCCGCCACGCTGGTGGAACGCGGTGAGCTCACCAGCGGGACCACCGGTCGTCACCACGGACAGCTGCACTCAGGGGCCCGGTACGCCGTGGGCGACCGGGAAATCGCCAAGGAGTGCATGGATGAAGTGCGCATTCTGCAGAAGATCGCACCGGAAGCGCTGGAGATGAACTACGGTCTCTTCGTGGCGCTTACGGATGAGGATGTGGCGTTTGCGCCGGAGTTCATTCAGGCCTGTGAGGAATCGACGATTCCCACCCGGGAGATTCCGGTGGAGCAGGCGCTGCGCATGGAACCGCACGTAAATCCGGCGATCAAACAGGCGGTGCAGGTCCCGGACGGTACGATCGACGCCTGGCGTCTGCCGTTGCACTTCTTTGCTACCGCCCGCGCCAATGGCGCCGATATCCGCACCTTTACGGAGGTGGTGGAGATCCTTTCCACCGGCGGTGTGGTTACCGGGGTGCGCGTCCGAGATCTGGGCTCTCGTAAAGAGTACGAAATCAAGGCGGACATGGTGGTGAGTGCCACCGGCGCCTGGGCCGAAAAAGTTGCCAAGCTCGGTGGCATTCATATTCCGGTGACCCCGGGGCCCGGTACGATGGTGGCGGTGAAAAAGCGCCTAAACAACATGGTGATCAGTCATCTGCACCCCGCCGGTGACGGTGATATCGTCGTGCCGCAGCGGGGCCTGTCGATTATCGGCTCTACCCAGTGGAAGACCGACGATCCCGATACTGTGGAAGTACCGCAGGCGGATATCGACTACCTGCTGCGCCGAGCGGCGGAACTGATGCCGGCGTTCTCGGAAACGGCGTTCCACGCGGCGTGGTCCGCCAGCCGCCCCTTGGCCGGGGCCTCCAGTAACGTGGAGGACGGGCGCAAGCTCAGTCGTGACTTTATCGCGATCGACCACGGCAAGTCCGACAACCTGCAAGGTATGATTTCCATTATCGGTGGCAAAGCCACCGTGCTCCGGGCGATGGGTGAAAAGACGGTGGATCTGATCTGCGATCTTTTTGGTGTGGAGGAACGATGCCGTACGGCGGAGACCCCGCTGCTGCCGCACCGCGCCTTCTATAACCCCAACCTGGCCAAGCAGCCCACGGAGGTGTCCTCATGAGCAATGCAACTCACGATCCCACCACCATGCTGGAACCGGCGCTGCGGACGGTGGTGTTCCGCATTGAACGCAAGCAGTTGGACGAGGGTTGGGGCGAATACGAGGTTCCCATCAAGGCGCATACCACCGTGGTAGACGCCCTGGAGTGGATCAAGAACCACCTGGATGACACGCTGCTCTTCCGGCACAGTTGCCACCATGGGAGCTGCGGAACCTGCGGGATGGTCATTAACGGTGAGCGCAAGCTCGCCTGTACCACCAACGTGAAAGAGGTGGTGGAGGCCGCCGAGGCTGCCGGTACCGATACCACCGTCGAGGTCTTACCGCTGCAGACGATGACCCATATCGGTGATCTTGCGGTAGATCCCACGCCGCTGTTCAAGGATTTCCCGGTGGCCGCCTCCTATCTGCGCGCCAGTGAGGCCAACAAGAACAGCGAAACGCCGCACGAGATCGACCGGTACGTGCGGTTTGAGAACTGCATCGAATGCGGTCTGTGCGTTTCGGCGTGTCCGGTGATCTCGATTCGGGAGTTCATGGGACCGGCGGGACTTGCGGCGTACAACCTGGAACTCGACAAGAATCCTGTCGCAGGATGCGTCGGTAGCGATCCAACGCGCGGTCTAGCCAGGCGCCGCTGAGCTGCACCTCTTCGCGCCGGGCGGGTACCTTCAGCGAGAGCAGGAAAACC
>JAWOCO010000358.1:0-3641 GCA_046483765.1 Alkalispirochaeta sp.
AGAGTACGTAGGCGCTGGTGTCCTGTTTATCCATCGGTGTGGTCCTCGGGTGCTGAAAATGGGATGACTTTACCGGTATCCGATGCGGGGCGATCCGGAAGCTCCTCAATGAGAGATACGTTTTGAAAAGGAATCATGACGTGCTCCGCTTCCCCAAAGTCTCGATGCAGTTCATCTTCACTGGGGTCGATAATGACCGAGCTGGAGTCGGGGAAGATCAGTCCTCGAATCGAAACGAAGTACGGATGGGTCATATCGAGGCTGCGAGAGCGGAGGATGCGAGGCTTGTCTTTCCAGGTAAAGTGAATACGATAGACCGACACGATGAATTTTCCTTTTCATCAATGAATATAGTACGAAAGACCTCAAAGATAAAGTAGGTTGCAAGCTAAACATATGTATAGTACTTTGGTGCTATGCATGCAGGGCTTGTTCGCGCATCACGTCTTATCGACTCTCACCGTGAGATGCCTACCGCCGGAGCCGAGACGCTGCTTCACGATGCAGCGGAGACACTGAGTGGTTCGATTGTACAGCTCTCGGGGACCGCCCCGCTCACAGTGGCAACGCAGCTATTGGCCAGATTTCAGCAGTTGTCGGATGCCCCCGTGGCGTGGGCCGGAGACGAACGGTCGATGCCATTTCCGCTGGATCTGCTCCATGCAGGTATTGATCTGTCGCGGTTGTGTGTGGTGCGGGCCACCGATATGGACCACCGGTTATACGTGGTGGATCGGTTGCTTCGAGCCCGGATTGCATCATTGATCATACTTGATCGCAGTGAGCATGAAGATTTCTCTCCCGGGGTTCTCGGCCGGTTTATGCACCTCTGCCGAAGTTCCGGTGCCACGGTGGCGATAGTCACTCCCGGAGAGGCCCGGGCTCTCTCCCCGGCGGTCCGGTTTCACCTGCGCGTATCACCGTCACAAATGGATACACCTCTATCATCTCCTTTGAGACTGGAGGTGCTCCGCGCCCGCACACCGCTTCGGAGAGGGTTTATCCATGTCGGCCGCCCCGCTGGTATGTGTTAGCGTCACCGATTTTGCAATGCAGCTGGTTCAACGCGAAAAGGGGATGGATCACACGGTGCCCCTGGTGATCGTTCCCAGTGAGCGGCCGGGGGCTCATATTTTGGAGTGTAACCGGGCGGCGGCGGCCTACGGCGTACGCCCCGGCATGACCTATTCCCATGCGTTGTCCCTGTCAGAGAACATCCGCGCCGGAACCGTATCTTCTGAGGTGCGCCACCGCGCTGATCGCGAGATTCGTGATCTGCTGCACCGCGCGGCTCCAGCAGTGGAGGCCTCGGATCTGGTGGAGGGGGTGTACTGGCTCGACATATCCGGGACACGGCGGCTTTTCGGCGGGATTGGACCATGGTTGCGCAGTCTGGGACGGACCTGCACTGATCAGGGATGGAGCATTCGGGTCTGCCGGGGATGGACGCGTCCGGGAACGATGCTGGCGGCGCTCCAGGAGCGCGCGCCGGTGGCGTTCTCCTCGCGCTCCGCCGAGCACCTGTGGATGCGCAATCAGCCGCTTACGGTGCTTCCCCTTCCGGAACGTGATCAGGAGCACCTGGCGATGGTGGCGTTCAGACAGGTGGGACAGCTAATAGATGCCCCAGCCTCCGCGGTAAAGGCGCGGGTGTCATCCCGGACGGTGGTATTTCGAGCGTTCTGTGCGCGCGCCGTTGACTCGCTTCCCATCCAGAACCAGAGCACCCCGGCTGAACACGCGCAGGTGTGGCGCTTTGAGCCGCCCGTCATGGCGCGGGGTCCCGTGCAACGCGCTCTGGAGACGCTGATCCGCCGGATCGTTTCCACGGTGGCGGAGCGTGGGGCGTGGGTGGAGGTATTGGCAATTGGTATTGACCGAGAGCGAGAGGATCATCTGGATGAGCGGATTCGCTGTGGTCGGGCTACACGGGATCTGCCGTATCTGTTCTCGTTGGTGGAGATGCGGCTGGACCACCTGCAACTGAAGCGATCGTTTATTACCGCCGTTCGGGTGCAGGCGGAGCTGAGTGTAGGGGAGTTCCGCCAGGAAGAGTTCTCGTTTGCGCCGGGAGCGCAGCTGCGGGAAACCCCGGTTCTCCAGTCTGCTCCCACCCCGGAGCTGCTGGATCGTACTATCGCCGCGCTCCAGGCGGAACTGGGATCGGCGGTGTGTTCCCAGATTCTGATCGTGCCGGGCCGCTTCCCGGAAGATCGCTTTGCCGTGATCCCGATCTCGCATGGGCGGGAGCTCCTGCGGCGGAGCGATCGACCAGCGCCTTCCCGGGAGGCTCCCATCTTTCGGGTACGGCGAATACTTACTTCCGGTGCAGCGGAGCCGTCGCCACTGCAGAACGGGCCCGGTACGCGCGGGCCCCGAACAAGCGGCTCCCCCACGAGCGGGCCCCGAACAAGCGGCTCCCCCACGAGCGGCTCCCAAACAGGAAACTCCCCCACGCGCGACTCCCAAGCGGCCGGCCCCCAAACAAGCGCCCCCCGTACGAGCGGTCCGTTTCTCCTGTCCTCCGCGTGGTGGGAGGGGGATTCTGAACACCGGGTGTATGAGTACCGCCTGCAGCCGGACGGTCGGGAAGCGTGGATCTACCGCCGGCGATCCGGGGGAGCGCATCTCCGGCTGGAGCATCGATTCTACCTGCAGGGATATGTTGAATGACACCAGACGCCGGGTGTGTACCGCTCTGGTGTACCACTGTTCACTCATTTCTGATCGGAGCTTCCCACCCGCAGGAGCTGGTCACCGCCGCCGCTGAAGCGGGGTGTTATGGTATCGCCATTACCGATCGGGATAGCCTGGGGGGAGTGGTGGAGGCGTGGCAGCAGGTGCTGGAGTCACGCACGGCGGGCTCGGACGGGGAGCACGCCCGCCGGGAATCACCGCTCCAGCTGCTCATTGGGGCCGAAGTAACGGTGGCCGCGACCGAAGAAATGGTGGCCGATGACAAAGCAACAGTGGCCGCGACCGAGGCAACGGTGGCCGATGACAAAGCAACAGTGGCCGCGACGGAGGCAACGGTGGCCGCGACCGAAGCAACAGTGGCCGCGACCGAAGAAATGGCCGGAAGCGCGGTTCCCCCCTCGTACCGGGTGCTGCTGTACGCCGCCGGCGCGGTGGGGTACGGAAATCTATCCGAGCTGATCTCCCACGGTCGATTACGTCGACCCAAGGGGGAGAGCCTGGTGACACCGGAGGAGGTGCGGAGATTCAGCGCGGACGTACTCATGATCTGGACGGAGGATAGCGGCGATGAGACCGCGTTAACGGAGATCCTTCCGGCGTTCTCCGGTCGGGCATGGATCGGAATATCCCGTCACTTCCGTCCTGGAGATCAGGATACGGAGATGCGGTTGCGGCAGTGGGCTCACCGGCTCGACCTGCCGATCGTGGCGCTGCCCCACGTGTTGTACCACGATCCTGCTCGTCGCGAGGTACAGGATGTACTCACCTGTATCAGAGCAGGAACCACACTGGACGACTCCGCGGAGACGCTGCTTCCCAACGCGTCCTTTACGTTACCGACTCCCGAATCCATGACGTTCGTCTACCGTGACCACCCGCAGTGGGTTGCTGAAACGCGGCGTATCGCCGACCGCTGTACGTTTTTACTCTCCGAGATTCAGTAC
>JAWOCO010000058.1:0-3971 GCA_046483765.1 Alkalispirochaeta sp.
TATTGCCAGCCCCATTCAGCACCATATAACGCATATCCAGATGTGCTCAGGACAACGAACAGGTACTGGTAGCCATCATAACCCCACCCAGCTTCTTGCTGTGCCTGTATCATCTCCTCGCGAGAAATAGTAAATGACAACGGTACAGATTCACCTGGCCCCAATGTTACCGGGTCGAATGGCCTGTCATATACCGTGTCGCTATTTCCAACCTTCCACCAACCATGTGGCTGAATTGTCCCTTCAATATCTCCGACATTCATTAGTTCGCCGTCCATAATAAAATGGTCGTCCTCTGTTGGCCACAAGGCTTCCCTGGCAATCCGAGACAGAGGGGGTGATCGCATCGATCAGCTGGGCGAGGCGCAGATCGGTGACCACGGTGGCATCGAGAGGCTGGGGACGGTCAGGCCGGGAGGCTACATCCCACAGAAGAGAGAACTCCGCCAGCTCCAAGAGCGCCGGTGACTGGGCGGGATCGATATCGGATCGGGCCATAGCGCTCACCCCTGCCGGTGGCGGCGATCGAGTTCGGCCAGTACCTCGTCCATACGCAGTCCCTCCGCCTCCAGAAGCACCATCATGTGGTAGATCAGATCGGCACCTTCCGAGCGAATCTCCTCCGGCGTGGCGGCGAGAATCAGTTCCACCGCTTCCTCCCCGACTTTCTTACGAATCTTCTCCGGGCCCTTGGAGAACAGGTGCGTCGTGTAGGACCCCTCCGGCAGGGTGCGATGGCGCTCGGCAATGATCTCGCTCAACGCACTCAGGACGGTCTCCGTGGAAGCCGCGGAAACGGAAGCACCCGATCCTTGGGAGCCGGATGTGGGTTGTGAGGAATCGGTGAACGCGCCGGATGCATCCGCTCCACTGGCTGCGCTGGACGCGCCGGGTGGGGTAGCTGCGGCGGATATATCCGCTGCGCTGGACGCGCCGCTGTCCAGCACCCGCACCTCCCACCAAGAATCGCGCTCCTGAAAGCGGTCATACCGAACTCCTCCCTGGGCGAAGGGCAGTACCCGGCCGGTGGCAGGGTCCACGATCCATAGTTCTCCGCGTTCGAGACTCTTGGTGCGGCTTTTTTCATTGCAGGCGGCCACGGCAACCACCGGCCCCGCGGTGCCCGCCTCGTATATTAGTAGCGTATCTGGCATGAGTTCTCCCGTGCCGCTGGTGCGGCGGTGTGCGTATCGCCCGGTGGGGTACGAGGCCACCGGTGCGGCTTCACGTCGCGGCAAGCGCGGCGAGCGCCGCGGGCAAGTCGAAGCGACCTTCGTAGAGCGCGCGGCCCACTATCATACCTGCCACCAGACCACCACTCAACCGCTGGACGCGCTCGGCGTCCTCCGTGGCGGCAACTCCGCCGGAGAGGATCACGGGGATCGTCGTAGCCTGCGCCACTTCCACCGTGCCATCGATGTCGGGGCCTTCCAGCATGCCGTCCCGGGCGATGTTGGTGTATTCAACCGCGGAGAATCCCATCGTCCCCGCCCGTCGGGCCAGATCCTCTGCACGGAGCGCTGTATCCTCCTGCCAGCCGGAAACGCGGACCCACCCGTCCCGGGCGTCGATGGAGGCGATCATTCGCGCCCCGCCGGTTTCGGTCCACCGGGACACCGTATCGGGATCGCGCGCAAGCACCGTCCCCACCACGGCGTAGTCGATTCCCAGATCCAGCACCGCCTGCAGGGCGTCATGATCGCGCACTCCCCCGCCGACTTCGAGCTCTACGGAGACCGCCCGGCGGATATCACGAATCACCGTCCGGTTATCGCCCTGGCTCCGCGCAGCGTCCAGATCGACCAGGTGCAACCGGCGCGCCCCGGCATCAACCAGGCGCTGAGCCATAGCCACCGGGTTCTCGTCATACACCGTGGTATCGGCGTAGGACCCTTGCCGCAGCCGGACGCAGGCGCCTCCGATCAGATCGATCGCGGGAATAATGATCATATGTGCTCGAGGAACGCCGCTTCGTATTCCGCCAGTCCCCGGAACGCCTCGGACCGCACCGGGAACGTCTCGATCTCGAAGAGCGATTCGTAGGCGGCAGGCTCCTCGCCGTCACGGGCGGCTATCGCGGTGATCGCCGCCCCCAAAGAGGTGGCCTCCTCGATACCGGTAAGGTAAACCGGATTATCTCCCAGGAACGCGCCTACCAGGATGTTGTAATCCAGATTGTGGCGGAAACCGCCCTCGGTGAAGATCGCCATCCCCGGGGTGATCCCGACCCGTTCCAGGGCCACTTTGCTCTGAATCGCCAGCGAGAGGTTCAGCGCCGCATAGGCCGCGGGGAGATCCTGAAAGAGGGGCGGCACGATCGTGCCGTCTTTGATCGCCTCCAGTTCATATTCCCGGCCGGCATCGATCACGCGGGCCCGGGAGGTGGGAAACTGCCCGGAGCCGGGAACGATACCGGGAATGATGAAGTGCTGGCGTTGATCGAGCACGCGCTGGTAGAGACTCTTATTGAAGTCGGGCAGCATATCGGTGCTGTGGATCTGTTTCAGGATATCGGTGTACGTCTCGAACTCCTGACCTCCCATGAGAATCGAGGTCTTCACCGGAGTACCAAAGGCGGAGATGTTAAAGAACACCGTCTTTCCGATTTCCTCTTCCGCAAACTCCGCCGGCATGCCCTCACCCCGTTTGCCGGGGTTCATGGCGACACACCACGTGCCGGTACTGTTGAGGAGGAAGTCCTCACCGCGCTTCTTCAGGAGATAGGGCAACAGCGAGGCGTTACTGTCGTGGATCCCGGCGGTCACCGGGACGTCGGTCCCGATACCCGTGAGTTCCGACGCGGCGGCGCTCACGGTGCCGATCGTGGCCCAGGAGCGCATCGGTTCGGCGGGTAGCGCATCCCGGATACCCAGCTCATCGGCCACCTGCGACCAGTCCCACTTCTGAAAATCCCAGAGATAGGAGTGACATCCGACATACGTATAATCCACGGAGAACTTCCCGGTGAGGAGATAGGCAAAGTACTGCGGAAAGAAGAGTACCCGCGCGACGTTCTTAAACTGCTCCGGCCACATTTCCCGGGTGAAGTACAGTAGCTTCCCGGGATTCACCAGCGGCTTGATTTCCGCGGTAGCCGTGGTGCGTTGCAGATCACTGCGAGACCCCACAGCCGCATAGAATCGATCGTGGAAGCTCTCCTCCGGGGTGTGCGTGTAGGACACCACCGGACAGGCGGGATTACCGTCCTCGTCCAGGGTAACCACCGAGGCACCGTGCGTGGCCACCGCCACGGAGGTGATCGTATACTCCGCCGACAGTTCCTTGAGCGTGGCAAACAGCCATTCCCGAATCGCCGTCATCGGTTCGAGCTCAACTCCGTCTACAACCTCGCTCTCGAAGTGGCGATACCGCCGATCCAGCAGCTTCAGTTGACCGTCAAAGATCATAATCTTCTTGTTGGTCTTCCCCACATCGAAGACCGCGATTGTATCAATCATGGTATGGCTACTCCTGCCGGTATTGTAAACGGTGAAGCGGACGGCCACAATGGATCAATCATGTCGGAGATCGTAAATCCCGTTGAACACGCCCGTCGCCGCGCCGCGGCAGCGGGCCGCCTCAGGACACTGGTGAACACCTCTTTCTCCAGCGCCGGTATTCGGTGGCCGGAGGAACGCTACGAAGCCGCCTGGAACGTGTGGCGGAACAACCCAGCCTATACACCCACCGGACGGGGCGGAATCACCGCGCGCACCACCCTGGCGCAGGAGATCAGCGGCGCCCGGATCCCCTGTGCTCCGGAAGACCTACTGCTTACCGCGGGATCCAGCATCTCCTATCACCTGCTGTTCTCGGTCCTCCGCGGCCGAGGCCCACGGGGAGCCCAAGCCGGCACCGTGGCGCTGCCGACCCCGGGATATCCGTTGTTCGAGGGTATCCTGGCGCCCCTGGGAATGAGCCCCGTCTGGTACCGCTGCCCTCCGGAGAACGGATTTCTCCCGGACTATGCG
>JAWOCO010000239.1:0-7000 GCA_046483765.1 Alkalispirochaeta sp.
CTGTTCTTCAGGGTGTTCATGAGCAGAATGGCGCCAAACACGATGATGAGAATGTTCAGTGCGCTCAGTCCGCCGGCTATTGTTTGTCCAACCAGCCAGTTGGCGGGTACCTCCCAGACAAAAGCCGCAATAACAAGAGCGACGAGCCATGCAATTGGCATGACGACTTTGGCGGGCTTGTCAAAACCGACCATGAGAACGATTACTAACAGAATTGGCAGCGAAGCTAATAGGGCAAACATACAACCTCCTGATTGCGATGACACACTTCGGGCGCAGAGGGGGTTTGAGTCCTTTGCTAATACAAGTGCTTGTCTTTCGACTTGAATTCCAGCGTAGACCCGATATTGACCGAGGTCAACAAAAAATTACAGAAAATTGACTATAGTCATTGACCGTGTTCATTTTATCGATATATAATTATCGCTTTTTTGAGTATTCTCTTGTGCCAACGTGGTTTATGAGATCGAGAAGAAGCTCGGTGCGGGCGAGAGTAGCAGGATTGTGCAAAAAAACTTGTGCCCTCCGGGATCCCGTGTAAGAATAACGCACCCGTTTGTACTAAGGAGCCGCTTCTGACGCGCACAGATTCCATGCTGTTTCGACTCACCTCGTCGATTCTCATCCTCATTATCGTGGTGGGGGCTGTTGTGCAGGGCGTAGCGGAAACGTTTCGCGGCGTGCTACTACTGCAGCTCCACGCCGCTCGCCTGATCACCGACTTCTCGGTGGTGGCTGGGCCCGGCGCGGCGATGGTAAACGCCGCCCTGGTGGCGGGAATCGGCCTGGTTCTCCTGCGAGTCAACCGGATCCAGATGTCCGGTCCGGCGTTCTCGATCGTATTCACGATGCTCGGCTTTGGCCTGTTCGGAAAGACGCCGTTGAATATCCTCCCGATTATTCTGGGAGTGTTCATCTCCGCCCGCTTGGCGGGTAAAAAATTCAACCAGTACATCCTGATCGCGCTCTTTGGTACCGCATTAGCGCCGGTAGTCTCCACGATCGCCGTGGAACTGTCTCTCGGTGTCCTGGCGTGGCCGCTGGCGGTGACCGGAGGGATCGCGGTAGGTGTTTTGCTCCCCCCGGCGGCGATGGCGATGTTGCGCATGCACCAGGGATACAGCCTCTATAACGTGGGGCTTACCAGCGGATTCGTCGGGCTTTTTGTAGCATCGATCCTCATCGCGGGAGGAGTAGAGCTCCAGGGCCTGCGGGAGTGGAACGGTGATCCCGGAGTGATGCTGGTGCTGCTGATTCCGGCGCTTTCGGTGATTCTGATTGCCGCCGGCGTTGTCCGGCATGGCCGCAGCGCGCTCACCGATTTTGTGAAGATTTCCGAACTCACCGGGCGACTGCCCTCAGATTTCATGGATATGGTCTCCGCCCCGGGGGCGCTGGTGAACATGGGGGCCCTGGGACTGCTTAGTTGGGGATACGTCCTGGCGGTGGGCGCGCCACTGAATGGGCCGGTGATCGGCGGGATTCTCACGGTGGTGGGCTTTGGGGCGTTCGGAAAGCACCCACGCAACTGCTTTCCGGTGGTAGTAGGGATCCTTGCCGCCACACTCCTCTTCGGCGCTAATCCCGCCGCCCCGGGGCCGATCCTGGCGCTCCTCTTCGGCACGACCCTGGCGCCCCTCGCCGGAAGCTTCGGGTTTGGCGTTGGGTTTATCGCCGGATTCCTGCACTTTGTGATCGTCATGCGATCGGGAGGGTGGCACTCCGGTCTCGCGCTGTATAACAACGGATTTGCCGGCGGATTGACCGCAACCCTTGTGGCGTCCGTGATGGAGTGGCATCATCAGTCGGAGCGGAGAGCAAAATGAAACAACGAAACGAACTGTTACTCCACCTGATCGGTGAGGTGGGGCATTTTATACTGGACTCGGATCCCAGCCGTATGGTTATTAACCTGCACCTGGAGCCGGAGGGGTTTCATCTAAGCATCCTGGATGATGTGGAGCGCACGGATCAGGAGATCAAAGAGATCAACGAATCTCTCCACGCCACCCAGCGGCCGGAACTTGCCGGCTACTACGGGTCCATGGCCGGGGTGGATATGCTGGGGAACGCCCGGCTCAATCTGGTGGGATGGCAGGTGAAACATGGCGAGATCAAAAAGCGGGAAGGCGGCACCCGGATCGATCTGTGGTTGGGAGATGATCAGTTCGACTCCACCAAGTTCTCGATTCCGGTCTAACTCGTGGTGTATCCACAATCGTGTTGCGGATTGTGAGCTAACTCCTTGAGCGCCGGTAGGTTAACTCTTGTAACGGCGCCGGCACCCGCTACGTCTCTATTGGGTAAGGGCTTACCGGCGGTTGTGCAACACGATTCTCGACACAGCCCCCGGATCTACAGCCCGCGGTCTCCCTGGCCGGTGGCCATCTGCCAGTCAAAGTAGGCGCTCAGGTAGTCAAAGACCGCGCTCACGTAGTTAAGGCGGGCCTGCTCCAGACTCACTCGAGCGTCTTTGAGTTCGAGCTGGGTTGCCAGGCCGCTGGCCACCGAGGTCTCACTTACCTCGTAGGCGCGCTCGGCGGTACTCAGCGTCTGTTCGGCGGAGTCAATCCGCAACCGGGACTCCTCCAGCGTGAGCCGGAGCGTCTCCAACTCCGTGAGAATCCGTTCATCTTCCATGGCGATCGCCGTTCCCGCCTGGTTCAACTCCAGCCGCGCTTGCTCAAGAGAGGCGAATCGGCTCCCGCCGTAAAAGATCGGTATGGTGAGATTGAGTCCCGCCGTGAGCACATCAGTGCCGCCACTCAGATCGAACCCGTCGTCGCTGCCCTGCCAGCCATAGGTGAGTGAGGCGGAAAGACTTGGATAGAACTTGGCCTGCTCCGCGGAAACATTCAGCTCCTGCAGGCGGCGACGGTTCATCAGCGCCTGGTAGTCAGGACGTTCGCCGCGGCGGGAAAACGCGCCGTCGAACGAAGGGAGCTCCGGATAGTCCTCGAAGGACCCCGCCAACTGAACCGCCTCCCCCTGATCGAGGCCGGCAAAGGTCTTGAGGTTTTGTAGCGCCACGTTCAGGTTGCGCTCAGCCTGGCTGGTGTCAGGCTCGGTGATCTTCCAGTTGACTTCCGCCCGCAGCAGTTCCAGCGGCGAGGCGATGCCGTTGTCCAGCCGGCGCTGCGTTTCCAGGTAGTTGTCGTAGGCGATTTCCTGGGAACTGCGCCGTACATTGAGTACCTCCTCCAGCAGTAATACCTGGAAGTAGAGGCGCTTCGCCTCGGTGAGTAGACCTTGCCGCTGCGCCTCATAGGTGGAGCTGGTGAGATCGATGAACTGACCGCTGGCCTCCAGCGCACGGAACACGTTCAGATCAAATAGTTTTTGCTGCACCGAAAGCCCGAAGGAAAACTCGTTGTCTTGGTTGACGTCGATGGTTTGCGTCTGGATCGGGTAGATGTTGGTCCCCGGAACTGCCGGCTGATCCGTGTTTACGAAGGCCGGCACTGCTTGCTCGATATCGAGGAAGTTTCGGGTGTAGCCTGCCTGGCCGGCGATCGTGGGGTAGACCTGGGAGCGTACCAGTCGCTCCTGTGCCTCCGCCAGGGAGCGGTCGGTGCGGGCGTTGCGCAGCCGGAGGCTGTTGGCCTCCACCAGGGAGAGGTACTCCTCCAGCGCGATCTGTCGGCCACGGTCGGCGCTATCCGCACCATCCGCGCCATCCGCACCCGCTGCGGTGGACGCTTGGGTGAACGCCGGTGTCGGCAGGATTAGGGCGAGCACGACTACGGCGATGGTAGTAATGACGGTGATGGCGCCGCGGACGGCCCCACCGCGGGCTGCCCCACCGCGGGCTTCAGCACCCCGCGCCGCGGCGCCACCAAGCCGTACTTTCAGGTTCTTCATATGGTTCATGTCGCCTCCGTTCGGTCTGACGCGCGTGATTCGATCAGGTTTTCCAGGGCCGGGATGACAAACAGTGAGAGAAAGGTCGCCGCGAAGAGACCGCCGATACTGACGATACCCATGGGCTGACGCAGTTCGGCCCCGGAAGCCCCCAGACCCAGCGCCATGGGGAGCATGCCCAACATAGTAGCGATGTTTGCCATGAGGATCGGTTTGAGCTTGGTGGGGGCCGCCTCCAGCAGCGCCGCCCGCACGCCCATGCCCCGGCCCCGGAGCTGGTTGGCGTAGTCCAGAATCAGGATCGCGTTATTTACTACCAGCCCCACCAGCATCACGATCGCCAGCATGGACACGATATTCATCGTCTTACCGGTAAGCATAAACGCCGCAACCACGCCGATCAGCGATAACGGAACGGTGGACAGGATCAGCAACGGCTGGCCGAAGCGTTCGAGAATCGCCGCCAGAAGCATATAGGTGAGCAGGATCGCCAGGATGAAGACGAATAGGAACTCCTGCACCGTCTCTTCCAACAGTTCCGTATCGCCACCCCAACTCAACTGATAGGCGTCGGGCATATTGAGTGCCGCCACCGCCTCCTCGATGGGCGCGCTTACCTCACCCAACACAACTCCGCCGGTGAGATCTGCGGTGATCTCCACCGCCTGCACTTTGTCCTCGCGGAGGATCTGGTTGATTCCCTGCTGCACCTGCACCTCAGCAAAATGGCCCAGAGGGAAAAGCCCCGCCCGGGTGGGCACCATGATCGTCTCCACATCATCGGAACCGCGAAGGTCAGCATCACTCATCATCACCCGAATATCGTACTCGCCGCCGGCGTCGCGAAAGGTGGTGGTTACCATACCCTCCACCGCGGCGCGCATCGCCATCGCCAGATCCTGTACGGATAGACCGGCATCTTCGAGTTTGAGCCGGTCCGGGAGTAGTACTACTTCCGGCCGACCGGGTTTGCTCGAAATATCCACATTGATCAGGCCGGGTATCTCTTGCAGCCGGGGCCGCACCTCCCGAGCAAAGTCCGCCAGCGTGGCGGTATCGGGCCCCTGCAGATAGAACGTGACCGCCGCGCCTCCGCCCATCGCGTTCATACCGGTGCCTACGCGGATCCGGGCGCCGGGAATATCTGCCAGGTCCTCCGCGATACGCGCGGCGATCACGTTATTGCGCGCTCGCAGGCCCTTGTCCACCAGTTCGATATCTACGCCGGCCAGGTTGGTGCCGCTGGAGGTGCCTCCGGTGGAACCCAGGGTCGTGACGATCGTGGTGACCTCATCAAAGGCTGCCGCGCGCTGTTCGATCGTGCGCAGCCGTTCGGCGGTGTTTTCCAGAGCGGTGCCCTGCGGCAGTTCCACATCGACGCGTACCCGTCCGCTGTCCTGTTCCGGCTGAAACTCAAACGGCACCGTGCCGAATCCGATCATCGCCACCACGAACAGTCCCACCGTCACTACCAGAAGGAATCCGCTGCGCAAACGGCTGTGGAGGACGCGTTCCAGGAGGCGGGCGTACCCCCGTTCCAGGGAGTGAAACCCCGATTCCAGGGCATCGCCAATGGGATGTTTCTTCCGGTCGTGTTCCGGAAGCAGCCGGGAGGCGAGCATCGGCGTCAACGTGAACGAAATGATCATGGAAAAAATCGTGGCAAACGAGACCGATAGGGCAAACTCCTGCAGGAATAATCCGGCGATGCCCTGCATGTTGGCCATCGGCAGGAAGACGGCGATGTTTGTCAGCGTGGAGGCAAGCACCGCCACCACCACCTCGGAGGTGCCACCCCCGGCGGCGGTGGTGCGATCATGGCCCATTTCCTTATGGCGAAAGATGTTCTCCAGTACCACCACCGAGTTCATCACCAGCACTCCCACGGCGGTGGAAATACCCATGAGGGACATCAGGTTCAGCGACATTCCCAGGAAGTCCATGACAAAGAAGGTGGGAATAATCGACATCGGCATCGCCAGTGCCACGATCAAGGTAGAGCGCAGGTCGTGAAGGAACAGCAGCAGCACCAGCGCCGTCAGGCCGATTCCCAGGCCGATATTCATGAGCGTGTCATTCACCGTATCACGGATCTCTACCGAGTTATCGCTGGTCACGCGCAGGCTGACCCCCGGGGGCAACTGCGCCTGGATTCCGGGAATCCGCTCGATCACCTCGGCGGCGATGTCCACCGTATTCCCGTCGGGGCTCTTGACGATTCCCACCAAGACGGTGTTTTCATCCCGCTCACCGGAGGTGGTGTCAAAGAAGGTAGTCCGTTCCCGGACATCCGCACCGGTGTCACGAATAGTGGCAATGCTTCCCAGGCGCCGAGATCCGCTGCCGGTGGGAATATCCAGGTCTGCCAGCTCCTCCACGGTAGAAAACTGCCCCTCCATCCGCACGGAGAAATCCATGTCTTCCGCGCGCATATTGCCGCCGGGCATGTCCAGGTTGGCGGCCGCCAGGACCTGCGACACCTGCGCCAGGCTAATCGCGTTTTCATAGACGATGCGGTTGTCAAACTCCACCCGGATTTCCCGCTCTCGGGCGCCGGAGATGTTGACCCGCCCCACGCCGGCGATGCGGGAAAACTCATCCTTCACGGTAGTTTCCGCCAGACGGCTCATACGCACCGGGTCGATATCCCCACTCATGACGATATTCACGATCGGCATCGCGTTGATATCGATCTTCTCCACCACGGGGGTCTGGGAATCCCGGGGAAGGTCATTGATAATCTGGTCAACCTTGTCCTTAACCTCTTGGGTAGCCACGTCAGGGTTCTTATCCAGATCGAACTCCAGGACGATAATCGAGGCGCTATCCAGGCTGAAAGACTGGATGTTCTTCAGCTGACTCACCGTACTCACCTCGTCTTCGATCCGTTGCGTAATCTGAGATGAGATCTGGTCGGGACTGGCCCCGGGATACACCGTCTGAATCGTGACGAAGGGCACCTGGATATCAGGCATGAGGTTCAGCGGGAGGTTCATGAAGCCGATCACCCCGAACAGGAGGAGCGCCGCCAGCGCCATCGTCATGAGGACGGGGCGCTTGATAGACAGGTCGGAAAGGAACATCGTAGGTCTCCTTAGGGGCGCGTTGAGCGCTGGACCAGCCGGTCCTGCCGTCCGGT
>JAWOCO010000254.1:0-2572 GCA_046483765.1 Alkalispirochaeta sp.
TACCATGGGCACCAATATTTAACAGTATCCGCTGGAAGAAGCCGATTTCCTCGGTGAACGTTTTGCCGACCACGCGCGGACACTCAAGGGGGATAACGACCTACTCACGCTCACCCGGCCGGATATTATTCAAGAGATCCACCGGGGCTTTCTGGAAGTCGGCGCAGATATTCTCGAGACCAACACCTTTAATGGAACATCCACCTCGCAGCAGGACTACGGCTTGGAAGCGCCGGAGTTTGTACGCGAGTTGAACCGGGAAGCGGCGGCACTGGCGCGGTCGGTTGCGGATGAGTTTACGCAACAGACGCCTGGTAAGCCGCGGTTTGTGGCGGGGATTCTGGGTCCCACCAACAAGACGCTATCGCTCTCCCCGGATGTGAACGATCCCGGTTTTCGGGCGGTCACCTTTGATGCACTTGCCGAGGACTATAGCAACGCTGCCCGGGGCCTCATCGAGGGGGGCGTGGACTTCCTCATGATCGAAACGATCTTTGACACGCTCAACGCCAAGGCGGCGATCTATGCGGTGCGCCGCCTCAACCGTGAGGCGGGTTCGCCGGTGCCGATCATGATTTCCGGAACGATCACTGACCAGAGCGGGCGCACGCTCTCCGGGCAAACTACCGAAGCGTTCTACTACTCAGTGCGCCACGCGGAGCCGGTCTCCGTGGGCCTCAACTGCGCCCTGGGCGCGGATCAGCTGCGCCAATACGTGAAGGAACTGGGACGAGTGGCGGAGTATCCGGTGAGCGTCCACCCCAACGCCGGGTTGCCCAACGAGTTCGGCGAGTATGACGATACCCCGGAGCACATGGCGGAGGTGCTTGGCGGCATGGCCCACGACGGACTGCTGAACATCGTGGGGGGCTGCTGTGGAACCACCAAAGACCATTTAGCGGCGATTATCACCGCCTGTCAGGGGGCCGCCCCCCGAATCCTGCGCGAAGATCCCCACACGATGCGCCTCTCCGGCCTAGAACCGCTGGAAGTCGCCGGGCATACCGGCTTCGTGAACGTGGGAGAACGGACCAACGTAACCGGGAGCCGCAAATTTGCCCGGCTGATTCGAGACGCCAACCATGAGGAAGCGCTGCAAGTGGCGCTGGAGCAGGTGGAGAACGGCGCCCAGGTAATCGACATCAACATGGACGAGGCGATGCTCGACAGCGCCGCCGAAATGACGCGCTTTCTCAATCTTCTGGCCACGGAGCCGGACATCAGCCGGGTTCCGATCATGGTGGACTCCAGCAAGTTTTCCGTGATCGAGGCGGGACTCCGCTGCGTGCAGGGAAAGGCGATCGTCAACTCTATTTCCTTGAAAGAGGGCGAAGAAGAGTTTCTCGAGCACGCTCGCACCGTACAGGATTTCGGCGCCGCCGCAATCATTATGGCCTTCGATGAAGATGGACAGGCCGACACCGAGGAACGCAAGACGCAGATCTGCAAGCGCAGTTACGATCTTCTTCGAGAAAAGCTGAATTTTCCCCCGGAAGACATCATCTTCGATCCCAATATCTTTGCTATCGGCACCGGGATCGAGGAACACAGAAACTACTCGGTGGACTTCATTAACGCCACGCGCTGGATTCGCGAGAACTTGCCCTACGCCAAAGTCTCGGGAGGAGTGAGTAATGTGAGCTTCTCCTTCCGCGGCATGGAGCAGGTCCGCGAGGCGATCCACTCGGTCTTCCTGTACCACGCGGTGCAGGCGGGGATGAGCATGGGGATCGTCAACGCCGGACAACTCACCGTCTATGACGATATTCCGGAGGAGTTAAAGGTCGCCGTAGAGGATCTGGTGCTCAACCGTACGGCCGACGCCACCGAGAACCTCCTGGAGATCGCCGAGCGCTACGCCGGCCGCGGCAGTGCGCGGGAAGAGGATCTCAGCTGGCGGGAGCAGCCGGTGGAGGGACGTCTGTCCCACGCGCTCATCAAAGGTATCACCGGATGGATCGAGGAAGATGTGGAGGAGGCGCGCCAGAAGCTGCCCGCGGCGCTGCACGTGATCGAGGGCCCCCTCATGGACGGCATGAACGTGGTGGGCGACCTGTTTGGATCGGGGAAGATGTTCTTGCCGCAGGTGGTAAAAAGCGCGCGAGTCATGAAGCAGGCGGTGGCGTACCTGACGCCGTTTATCGAGGAGGAGAAGGCCGCCAGCGGCGATACCTCTGCCAAGGGAAAGATCCTTCTGGCCACCGTCAAAGGCGACGTGCACGATATCGGCAAGAACATCGTCGGGGTGGTCCTGGCCAGCAACAACTTCGATATCGTTGATATGGGGGTCATGGTCCCCACTGAGGATATCCTGGCCAAGGCGAAGGAAGAGAAGGCCGACATTATCGGTCTTTCCGGGCTGATCACCCCCTCCCTGGATGAAATGGTCAACGTGGCGACGGAAATGGAGCGCCAGGGATTCAACCTTCCGCACATGATCGGGGGAGCCACCACCAGCAAGAACCACACCGCCGTGAAAATTGCACCGGCCTATCGTGAACCGGTGGTTCACGTGAAGGACGCGTCCCTGGCGGTGGGCTATGTCAATAAGCTGCTCAATCCGGTCTCTCGG
>JAWOCO010000266.1:0-6974 GCA_046483765.1 Alkalispirochaeta sp.
CCAACCGGGTTCCGGAGATGAGCGTGGCGGTCATTTCCTGCCACACCGCAACCACCACCAGCCAGTCGATCATTAGTTCAAAGGACTCCTTATTGAACCACGTCACGCCTTCGTGCACATGAATCTGCAGGAAGTCCTCCACGTTAGGATCGGCCAGGAGCGTTTCCATGACGGTGAGTGCTGCACTCTCATCGGCCGCGCCCTCGGTGTAGCTCCACCAGTTGTGGTGAGCCAGCACCACCCGCACCAGCGGTTCCCAATAGGTGGGAAGCTGTGCTTCCGCCGTGAGATGCTCCATGACGGTACGGATGTGGGAGATCAGCTCCCATTCCGCCGCCTGATCAAGCGCCCGAAAGCCTCGGAGGGAGGTGGTCAACTCCTGCTCTCCCTGCACAAAGACGTCCAAGGGAATCAAGAGCGCCAGCGCCAGAAACACCGAGGAATCCTCGCGCTCCGCCTGGGCGTGGGACGCTATGAGTGACCCCACCACCTTGGGTGCCCGCGTCACGAGCTGCGGGAGGCGTGTGAGCGCTTCTCCGTTATGCTCAAACAGCGCTGTGGCATCTGCCACGCGCGTGGTGTGCTCGGAAAACTGTCCCGCGATACTGAGAAAACTCCGATACTCGTCGGCCAGTTCCTTCCAGTCCACCGCCGGTTCAGGTGTGGCCAGAGCATCCGAGAGGCGGCGCAGCACCCCGGTGTTGGCTATCACCCCAAAGGCGTCGTGCAGCGGCTGTAGTAGCAACCGTTTGAGACTGCGGTTGATGTCGGGAGTGCCCGCCCCGTTCAGGAAATCGGTGAGCCGGGCGTAGTGGGTATACTGGTTGTCCTCCACCTCGTAGATGTTGAGAAACACCTGGCTCTCATACCCGTTGAGGGAAATATAGAGGCCGCGCTCACTCAACTCGCCGCTGTTTCGAATAAACCACAGTCCGCTGCGCTGTTCCTGAAAGATCGTGTAGTGGTTCCAGGAGCCGGAAATTGCGAGGGCCGGCCCCAACTGTTGGGTCTGCGTTTCCTGCTGATCAACCGGCAGGGATGCGTCCACCACGAAGGGGCTGGAGGTATGAATCCAGCCTTCAATGCGTTCCCAGTAGTTGTTGTACAGTACGAGGGTGCGCTCATCGTGGTGGCGGTTGGAGTAGGCGTAGACGTGGGGATGGATGCCGCCCTCCGCGGTGTATACATCAAACAGACGGAAATTGGCGGCATCGGCAAACAGGTAGCGCCGGTGCATCAGGGGAAAGATCTCGCGATTATGGCGGGCGATCAGCGCCTCATCGGGCGTCTCGTTCCAGTACGCCTGGCGATACTCCATGCCGTACTTCTCGGTAAAGCCTTCGATTTGCCCATGCCCCCACATGGGAAGTCCCGGCATCGTCACCATGAGCGTGGCCACCCCGAAGTACTTGTCTCCCGTGCCGAACTGCGCCACCGCAGTCTCTTCATCGGGGTTGTTCATGAAGTTCACGAACCGCTTGAGAATCTCCGGATCGTACTCCAAGGTGTTCTTAATCGTGCGACGGTACTTCTCGTTCTCCTCGGACTTGAGCATGTTCATGAAGGCGCTGTTGTAGACGCGGTGCATCCCCAGATTACGGACGAAGTATCCCTCCATCATCCAGAACGCCTCCGCCAGCAGGAGCGTGTCCGGAACCTCCTGGGCTACGCGGTCCACCACCTCCCGCCAGAACTCCTGGGGCATCGCCTGATCGAACTCCGCCTGCGGCAGGCCGTGCTCGCTGCGAGATGGTATGTCACCCCCCTGCCCCGGGGCGGGGTACCACAGACGCTGAATGTGCTTCTTGGCCAGCGTCATGGCGGCGTCAAACCGAATGATCGGAAAATTTCGTGCCACATGGAGGATCGTCTGGATCACCGTTTCCCGGACTACCGGGTTGAGGTAGTCCAGCTGCGCCGTGTCGTTCCAGGGCATGCTGGTGCCGTCGTTACCGTGGTAAATATAGCGCGTATCGCCGCTGTCAAAGTGAACGCGCTTAAACACCACTGCCGCGTCACTGCGGTTGTAGTAGTGGTCTTCCAGGTAGATGCCGACTCCCGGCTGGGTGGAAAGATTCTCCCCGTCGAAGGTGTACCCGGGAAACGGTGGATACGGCAGGCCCAGGAACCACTCCGGATGCTCATGAACCCACTTGCTATCGATTCCGGAATGGTTGGGTACCATGTCGCTGGCGATTCGAATCCCGCGCTGCCACAGGCGCCGTCGCAGGTTGTCCAGTGCATCCCAGCTGCCCAGCTCGTTGGCGATATCGTAGTCGTAGAGCGAATACGCGCTGGCCTCTGCGTCGGGATTTCCGCAGAGATGCTTAATGCGCTTGGACGCACTGGAGCGCTCCCAGAGACCGATTAGCCACAGTCCGGTAAACCCCTGGCCGGCGAGAATATCCAACTCCTCATCGGGGATCTGGTCCAGTGTTCGGATTTCTCGTGTGTACTTCTTGGACAGCTGGTCCAGCCACACCAGAGCACTCTTAGCCATGATTACCGCCCGCGGCATCCACTCCCGGTCGGGACTGAATCGGGCGTAGTCGTCTTCCTCTTCGGTGTCGAAGGAGCCGTACTCCAGGACCGGGGCATCCCCAGGAGGGCCGGCGAAGCGCGCCTTGCGTTCCTCGGTGATCATATCCACGGAACGGAGCAGGCGGTCCAGGTAGGATCCGATCATTCCGCCCCACTTGGTGCGGATGTAGTCCAACTGCGCATGCAGGTCGTCGGGGTGGGCGATCGCCGGCGCCCGCAGGAGATTGATCAGCGTGCGGTCCTCCGGTCCAAAGGAGGGGCGGGAGTCAAAGAACTCCTGCATGACGCGGCTGAAGCGGGTGTAGTCGGTGTCCAGAGCGATGATCTCTTCGTCGAAAAGCTCGATCAGCGGCGAAAACGCCGGATTCCGGTTGCCCAGCCACAACACGATCATCTCCTCAATCGCGATGTGGCGGCCGGAGATCCCATCTACCTGGCGGTCCAGGCTGTCCTGGGCGGTCTCCGTGCCGTGGTAGTGCGCCACGGTGGGAAATCGTTCGGCGAAGGTCACCAGGAGCCGCTCAAACGCCTCGGCCCCCAGCGCGCTGCGCAGCGCCGCTTCCAGCTGGTCCATGACGCTGCGTCCGTACTGCTCCAGATACTGACCGATCAGGTGGTGAAAGATCTCGTCGATGAGGCCCATGGCGTAGATGTCACCGGCACGTACCGCCCGCTCGGGATGGAGGGCGGAGCGGCGGACGGTATTCATCTTCATCGCCAGGGTCCGGGCGCTGCGGATATCGGCAAAGAGCACGTGCCCCTGGAGGGAAAAGCCGTCGTCGGTGAACCCGTACGTATCACGGGCGCTGCGCGCGACGTGAAACTCGCGGCGTGGTCCAGGGATGGGGGTCGAAAGAAACATGGTTGTAGGAAACATCGTCGAAACCAGCATGGAAGACTCCTCTTTTAACGTGAGCGAACAGCGGTCAGGTGCGAAACCTCCGCTCTTAGATCCGGGTGGCGGGCGAGTTCCTCCAGGGTCAGGGGCATGCGCCAGGTCCAGTTGAAATCGTTATAGGTGCCGGGAACGTTGACCCGCTCCTGGTGGGGATCCTCGTGGAGCATGTCCGGCACCAGTACCAGCAGATCCTGTAACTGAAACACCACGATCCGACTGGTGGACTTGAGCACCGCCCGATATACCTGGCGTGCTGCCTCGGGGGTGAACTGCTCGGGACAAGCCCCCTCACCACCGATCTCCTGCCACAGTTCCTGCCGACCGCTTTCCTGTTCCCACCAGCCGCGCATAGTGGAGGTGTCATGCACACTGGGAGCACACACGGTGAGTTCCGGATACTCATGAAACGGAATGAGCGGTTGCCCCGGTCGGTCCCAGTAGTGTGCCCAGCGGGGGATCTTGAGCCCCAGGATTTCCAGCTGCCCCAGAACGCGCGGTACCACGTCCGGCACAACTCCCAGATCTTCGGCGCAGGGCAGCATATCGGTGGTTGCTTTCATCACGGATAGAATCGTCTTGCCGTGGTCCGCCCACAGCTCATTGCTGTCCGCGCCCCGGGCGGCCACCAGCGACTCAAAGCGGTCCTTCTCCCCCTCCGTGAGATGCGCGTAGCGGGAACAATCGCGGAACGTCCAGGTGGCGGCAAAGCGCCCGTCCGGCAGCTCCACCAGCGCCCGGTCGCGCCACTGTTCCAGGAGCCAGTTTTTCTCGGCCTCCGGAATATCCAGCTGTGACAGCTGCTGTTCTCCGCTCACCTCCGGGGAAAACATAAAGAGGTCCTCTCCAGGGAGTTGGTGCAAAATGGGCCCCTGCAGCGCCTCCAGAGAGGACGCCACCTGGGTGCGTAGCTCCTCGCCGGAGAGATGGGGTTCCCGGAGCCAGCGAATGCGGCCGTCATCAAAGCCGTGCTCCTGGAGCTCTTCCCGGGAGATGCCGTGTTGTGGCCAGAAGAATCCGGGAATACCGGACCAGTTGCCGGCGGGAATCGTCCAAATCCGAAAGAATCCCAGCACGTGGTCGATGCGGTAGGCGTGGTAATAGCGCGAGGCGTGACGAAGGCGTTCTCGCCACCAGTCGTAGTCCCGTTGCGCGAGACGCTCCCAGTTGTAGATAGGAAAGCCCCAGTTCTGCCCGAACTCGCTGAACATGTCCGGCGGCGCCCCGGCGCGGAGGTTCGGCCGGAAGATATCGCGGTCATACCACGCGTCCACACTGTCTTCGTTCATGAGAATCGGGATGTCTCCCTTGAGCGCGATCCCCGCCTGTTCCAGCTGGTCTGCGGCGGCGGCAAACTGCTCGGCGGCGCGCATTTGGAGCCATGTGTGAAATCGCGTCTCATCCCGGAGGGAGGTGCGCTTCCACAGCTTCTCCAGCGTGGCGGGATCGATCTCGCGGTGCTCCGGCCATTCCGTCCACGGTTTCTGCTGGTGGCGATCCTTGAGCGTACGGAATACCGCATACGCCTTGACCCATCCGTTCCGACGCAGAAACGCTGAGAGCGCGCTGTCGGCGAGAATCGCGTCCCGCTGCGCCTGATAGATTATCCGCAGAATCGCGAGCTTCTCGTTGAGTACCGCGTCATAATCAAATCGGTCCGCCCCGTCCTGTGCGCTGCGGAGTTCCGACAGTCGGTGGTCCACCGCTGTCTTATCCGGGTCGGAAAGTGTCTGGTATTCGGGAAGATCGGTGACACGTAGGTAGATCGGATGGAGGGCAAACGCGCTGAGGGCGCTGTAAGGCGAGCTTTGGGAGCCGGTGTCGTTAACCGGCAGGAGCTGAATAATCTTCTGCCCCGTTGCCGCACACCACCGTGCCAGCTCCGGCAGATCCGCGAACTCGCCACATCCGGTACTTAATGCGCTCCGCAGCGCAGCTACCGGTATCAAAACACCGGCGATACGCTCTGTTCCGTGGGGATATTTCAAAAAAATGCCTCCAATACTGTACCTTTGAGTATAGAGGAGAAGGAAATAGGGAGCAATGAAAAGTCGGTGCGCCCCGCGGTGGACGGGGGAGCCTACAGTTCTTTCAGTTTGTCCCGCAGCCGGGCCGCTTCTTCGTAGTTTTCTTCATCCACGGCTTTCTGCAGCCGCTCTTCCAGCTCAGTCCGGGGATCTCCCTGGGGACCCTGGTCACCGCCCACGGCGTCCTCGGTCTGTAGCTGCACCTCGTCATCGGAGATCAGGTTCACGGCGACCCCCGCTTCGTCCACGATCGACTCGGCGATATACACCGGACAGTGGAGGCGGGAGGCGATCCCTAAGCTGTCGGAGGGGCGTGAGTCTACCACGATCCGTTTGAGCCCTTGCTTGAGAATCAGGCGAGAATAGAACGTGCGATCCTTGAGATCGGTGATCTCCACCCGTTCTACGGAGATATTACTCTTCTCCAGTACGGATATGAAGAGATCATGGGTCATGGGACGTGGTACCGGAACGCCGGCGAGACCAAACAGAATGGACTGCGCCTCCAGCTGACCGATGAAGATCGGAACGGCCCGATCACTGCCTACCGGTTTCACCAGGACGGCGTTTCCTTTATCGGTCCGTGCAACTGTCCAAATTTCCGCTTCAACCAGCATGATGTTTTTCATACCCTGCTAAGAATAATAACAACGCCCCCGCCGATTATCAAATTGTCAGCGCTGACTTTCGAAAATCGTACGGGCAATCGGCATTCTGCGACCGTTTCCAAAGGCTCGTGGAGAGACTTTGAGCACCGGCGGCGCCTGACGTCGTTTGTACTCGCTGCGTCCCACCAGGTGCAGGATATGGGAGACGATCTCCGCGTCGAATCCGGCATCCACGATCTGCGGGTAGGTCTGGTTGAGGATGAGGTACCGGTGCAGGATACCG
Organism: Alkalispirochaeta sp.; assembly: GCA_046483765.1. Classification (GTDB taxonomy): domain Bacteria; phylum Spirochaetota; class Spirochaetia; order DSM-27196; family Alkalispirochaetaceae; genus Alkalispirochaeta. The sequence goes on from JAWOCO010000266.1 coordinate 6,355, forward strand.
TCGAGGATATCGTAGGAGGGGAGACTGTCTTCGTCCTTCTGATCGGGCCGCAGCTCCGCGGAAGGGGGCTTGGTAATGATCTCCTCGGGAATCACCTCTTCATCACGGTTGAAGTGGCGCGCCAGAGCGTACACCTCCGTCTTGAGAAGATCCCCGATCACGCCTAAGCCGCCGGACATATCCCCATAGAGGGTGCAGTATCCCACCGCCAGCTCGCTCTTGTTGCCGGTGGTGAGGGTCAGCGATCCAAACTTATTGGACCACGCCATCAGGAGGTTACCCCGGGTGCGGGCCTGAATATTCTCCTCGGCGATACCCGGTTCAGTTCCGGCGAACTCCTCCTGCAGGAGCTCGGCAAAGGCGTCATACACCGGCAGAATCGGCAGCGTGCGATACGCCACCTCCAAGTTGCGCGCCAGCTGTTCCGAATCGGTGACACTGCCGCTGCTGGAATACTGCGAGGGCATGAGAAAGACCTTTACGTTCTCTGCTCCCACCGCCCGGGCGGCGATCACCGCCACCACGGCGGAATCGATGCCGCCGGAGAGGCCTAAGTGCACCTTGGAAAACCCGGTTTTGGCAAGATAGTCCCGAAGTCCCAGAATCAGGGCACGTTCCAG
>JAWOCO010000343.1:0-4686 GCA_046483765.1 Alkalispirochaeta sp.
GTTTCCACGGTGGCGGGGCCGCCCACCGGTGAGATGACCGGTTCTCCGCTACACCACGGGGCGCACTCCCGCACCACACGATCGGCCTCATCCTCGCTGGTGAGCACCTTCACCTGGGGGCCCGCGTCCATCGTCTCCCAGGCGCCAACTCCGGCGGCACGGAGCTCCGCCAGCCGGCGCTGCACGGCTACCGAGGCGGGAATCCAGTACTCCACCGGCGGTTCCGCACCGAGCATCGTGGCAAACATGCGCAGGTAGCTCAGACGCATAACCGTTCCCAACGCTTCCAGGTCGCGGCGGGAGACCGCCTCCCGGGCGCGGGTAAACAGCGCCGAGGCGTCCGCCACCCAGGCGGGGTAGTAGGGGGAGGTATCACGGGTGAGGTTCATCGCGTCCCGGGAGGAGACGGGCTTGCTGGCGGCGGAAAGCGGCAGGACCACGATGCGGAGCTCCGGCCACCACTCCTGAGGGAAGATCTCTTCCGCTGCGGGAGCCCCCGCAGGCCACGCAGTGAATCCGCCAAAGATGCTGCGCGCCGCCGAGCCGGAGCCGTGGCGCGCCAGGGCAGAAAGAGCGGCGCTGTCATTCGTATTCCCACCGGCGGCGGCGACCGCTGCCATGGTGAGCGCCGCAAACCCCGAGGCGGAACTCGCCAGGCCTGCGGCGGTGGGAAAAGAGTTGTGGGATTCCACGGCGAATCGGAGCGTAGAAGCACCGCCACCGAAACGACCTGCGGCCGGCTGACTGCCACCATGATGATCGGCTGCCGCCTGACCGCCGGCGTGGTCACCCCCCGCGCCGAGCCCGTCGGCGTGACCCGTTGTCGTACGCAGATAGCGTCGAAGTTCGTCAAAAAATGCGGAAATTTTACCGGGGTCCGTGGGAACACCATCGATAGTGAGGGAGTCTTCCGCGGCCAGAGAGCAGGTAGTGCGGGTGGTGAGCGCGCCCACGGTCACTCCGAGGCTGCTGGTGGCGGGAAGATTGACGCCGCCGGACCGCTTGCCCCAGTACTTCACCAGCGCCAGAGACGGATGCGCTACCGCGTGCGCCGCCGCCCCAGACGCGACGGGTACCGCCTGGCCTGCGCGCCCGCGATTACCGTTCACTGCGCAGCGTGTGAAGCAGGTCCCGGGCGGTCTGGATATTGAACGTCCCGTTGTCCCAGACGCGGCGGGCCAAGAGGGAGAGTTCCTCATCGCGGGCGCCCGCCTGCCACGCCAGTCGCCGGGCGTGCTGACGCATGTGGCCACTTTGGATCCCCTCGCTCACCAGCGCCATCAGCGCCGCCAGGTTCTGCGCCAGACCCAAAGACACCGCCACGCGGCTCAGGCGATCCGCCGAGGGTTCCAGGTCATCATCCAGGAAGAGTACCTTCAAGGCGAAGCTGGTGACCGGATGAAATCCCACCGCACCGCCCACGGTACCCACCGCCAGCGGAATCTCCAGCGCCCCCACCAGCGTGTCTCCGTCGATTCGATACTCCGTGAGACTGCGGTAGCGCCCGTCCCGAGCGGCGTGGGCGTGGGCGGCGGCCTCGATCGCTCGGGTATCGTTACCGGTGGCCAGCGCCAGCGAGGTAATACCGTTCATTACGCCCTTGTTGTGCGTCACCGCCCGCAGCGAATCGGTATTGGCAAACTCGTTGGCGCGCACGATGCGCTGCGCCATCGTCTTTCCGTCGTAGGGGGAGCGGGTCAGGCGATCCACAGGAATCGTAAAGGTCGCGCGGGCACGACGTCGGGGAGCCGCGTTGGTAAGGATCGCCATCAGTACCGTGCCGCCGGTGAGCCGTTCCAGCGGAGTGCGCAACGCTTCCGCGGCGGTGTTAATGATGTTGGCTCCCATGGCATCCCGGGTGTCTACGTGGAGGTACACCACCAGGAGTCCACTCTCCTCGTTGATCGAGGCGTCCAGTCCGCGATACCCCCCGCCGCGCCGCGTCATGGGGCCTAGAATGTCCACCAGTTCCGCATGGAGATCGCGCTCTGCGGCGCGGACCCGATCGTCTGCGCCCGGGTTCCACTGGTCGATCGCGATCTCGGCGGTCATCACTTGGCCGGTGGTGCTGGTGTGAAAGGAGTTTCCCCCGCGAGAGATCAGCCGTCCTGCGTAGGTAGCCGCCGCCACCACTGAGGGCTCCTCCACCGCCATGGGAATATTGAACACCCGATCATCGATACGGATTCCGCTGGCGATTCCCAGTGGCACCGGCATCACGCCCACCGCCGACTCGACCATCACATCCGCCAGGTCCAGGAGGTCCTCATTCGCCAGGGAGGTGTAGAGCTCGTGGGTGTCGAGATCCAGGAGCTCAGACAGAACCTCCCGCTTTTTTCGGGCACTGAGTTTGCGAAAGTTCGGGGGGAGTTCAACCGTCTCGTCGTTCAAGGAAAACGCTGTGTCTGCCATGCTACCTCGTCTCGTGTGAATCTCTGCAGGCACCGGCCAACGCGGCCGCATCTGTCTGCAATCGTTCCTCCACCCACAACGGTGCCTCTCTCAGCTCGGCTAGATTCGAGCACCCGCACAGCGCCATGGCGGTGCCGATAACATACTCAACTCTTCGGCCGAAATCCACCGCCGCTGCCACACCCCCCTGGTGTAAGGCACGGACAAAGGGTAGGGCCATGCCCGCAGCTTCCGCTCCTAGGGCTACCGACTTCACCACGTCCATACCGGTGCGGATTCCCCCGGAGGCCAAGACGCCGGGCGTGGTCCGCCCCAGGGCAGCCAGGACCAGGCCTGTGGGCAGTCCCCATTCATCAAACTCCGCCGCGGCTTCGGCCATAAACGCCTCCTCCCGGCGGTATGCCTCCACCCGGACCCAATTGGTCCCGCCGGACCCGGCGATATTCACGTAGCGTGCACCGGCGTCCCGCAGACGCCGCACCTCCGCGGGATTGATACCAAACCCCGTTTCCTTCACCAGGACCGGCACGGGAGCATGCTCGATAAAGCGGCGGAGGGCAGTGAGAATTCCGGTAAAGTCGCGGTCACCGCCGGGTTGAAACAGCTCCTGTCCCGGATTCAGGTGCACCGCGATGCCATCCACCTCGAGGCGGCGAAGCATCTCATAGATCTCAGAGTGGGACATCTCCGGCAGCTGAACGCCACCGATGTTGGCAAATACCGGCACATCCGGGGCGTAGCGCTTGAGATAGAAGTGCTCGATCACCTCCGGCTTGCGGAACAGAATCCGAATCGACCCCATTCCCACCGGAACGCCCAGCTCCTGCGCCACCGCCGCCAAGTCCTTGTTGGTCTGGTACCCGGCCTCGCTCCCACCGGTCATGGAGGAGATAAATATCGGCATGCGCACCCGGTGTCCCAGGAACTCGAGACTTGAATCCACCGCGGAGGCATCGATCTCCGGCAGTGAGCGGTGTACCAGATGTACTTCATTCAGACGGGTCCGGCCCGTTTCCACAGAGTAGCTATCCCGGTCGACGCAGATCTCCAAATGCTGCGCCTTTCTCCGGCTCATTTCAGAGGCGCTGTGAGAACTCATGCATCCCGATACTCATAGATGCGATATCCATCCTCCCGGATGGAACTCAGGTAGTACAGGCCGCCGGGGACGTCGCTGCCGTCACTCACCGGACCGTGATCCAGCGAATACGTCTCCTGGGCAACGAAGTGACGGTAGGTGTCAAACCCCACATCCTCCGCCCCGGAGAGAACCGAATCCAGGTTCCAGCGCCCAATCACCTCCGGGGCTCCCTCGGCGATACGGGCGGAGAGGACGGTCATCGTATTGCCGGAGCCGTAGGAGGCGATGAGCACGCGCTTTCCTACGATGCCCTCGCCTTCAGCCTGGTAACGGTTCCACAGAAGAAACATGAGGGACATGTACGCCGAGCCGGAGTAGATGTTTCCCACCCACCGCGACGCCTCGATACCGTCGTCAAAATGGTGTTCGTCCAGAAACGCGGCGGTCTCCGCGGGATCGGTGCCCAGATGCCGCTCTACCAACTTCGTGAGACCAGTAATCGCCATCTTGTGGAACGGTACGTGCACCACAAACAGATCGTGCGCGCGGAGCGCCTCCTCCGGGGTGACGCCCCGGCGGGAGGCATGATCCATGAACGCCACGTTCAAGGCATCGTTGTAGCAATCCACCGAATACCGTCCCTTTACCCGGGCGGTGACCGATCCCAAGGGACGAAAGAAATCATCCTCATCGGCGGAGGCGAATCCCACATGGTGCGTGTCCAGCTCCAGCAGTTGCGGGTTGGTTTCGATGCGAAGCGCCACCGCACCGGCACCCTGGGTGATCTCCGCGGTGGAGGGCGTCTGGTAACGGGCGATATCGGAGTTCACCACCAGCCCCGACTCCCCGGGACGTCCGGTACAGTGGAGCATCCCGGCGACACTGAGCATGGCGATCGTTCCCCCGGCTCAGGCGTGTTGCACCTGAAAGGTGGAGAGTGTTCGCGGCAGTGCGACGCCGGAGCGCTGCAGTACCCCCTGGGCATAGGCGGCGATCGGTTTGGACATGTCCACCGACGTTTCCGATCCTACCGCGAAGTAGCGTACCCCGGCGGCCCGGGATTCATCCGCCAGCAGTGGTTGTGCCGCTTGGGCGGCGAGAGTCACCGAGTCCTGCCAGGGAGCGGTAAACCGGATCGCCTTCTGATTGGTGGATTCGATCGCCCGTCGCAGGCGACGCTCAAAGGACGGATC
>JAWOCO010000001.1:0-4426 GCA_046483765.1 Alkalispirochaeta sp.
CAGGCGTTAGAAGCGGGAAATCTCGGGGGAATGACGCTGTATGAGGGAAGCCCTTCCCACTGGGACAGCCGCTACGTCTTTCCGCGGATGGAGGTGTCCGCCGGAGATTTTATCGTCGTGCACTTTAAGCCCCAGGGGGATTCGGAAGAGATCAATGAAGTAGACGATCCCAGCGCTAGTGGTGGTCAGAATCACCATCCTGAAGCGTGGGATGTGTGGGTGTCCGGGGGAGATGGGATCCCCAACACCACTGGAGCACTGAGTCTGACTGAGTTCCCCGGGGGACCGGTGATGGACGCGTTCCTGTACAGTTCTAAAACGTATGATGCGTCCCATCCACTGCGCGGATTCGGACTATCCTCACAGGTGGATCTCCTGGAGGAGCTGGTAGCGCTGGGATCGTGGGAAGTTTCCGGGGATCAGGTGATCCCGGAGGATCTGTTTGACCCGGATGATAGCACCGGAACGCGATCGATCAATCGAACCCCCGGCGTGGAGGACACGGATAGCGCTGCAGACTGGCATATCGGCCCCACCAGCAGCTCTACCCCAGGGTCTCCAAATACCACCGAGGTGTACGAGCCGTAGCCGCGTCAGTCTAGATGCTTCTCGAAGAACTGTACGATCGTTTCCTTGGGAGCGGCTCCGATATGCTGCGTCACTTCCTCTCCGTTCTTGAAGAGAATCAACGAGGGAATGCTCACGATGCTGTACTGGGACGCCAGCTCCGCCTGCTCATCCACGTTCAGTCTGCCCACCGCAAGCTTGCCTTCGTACTCACCGGCGATATCATGGAGAACGGGCTCCACCATTTTGCACGGGGTACACCACTCCGCCCAGAAATCGACGATCACCGGTACATCCGATCCGAGGACGCTATCCTGAAAGTTCTCTTGCGTGACTTCAAATTCCATGGGCATACAGTACGAACTGCGGCGGCGCCGGTCAACCGCTCCCGGAGAGCTCCGCCGCCAACGCGCGTACCGTGGGATAGGGATCTTCCGGGGCCTCCGCAATAGCCCGGACAAAGGCCGACCCCACCACCGCCGCGTGCGCGTGCTCCAGTACGGCGGAGACCTGCTCCGCCGTGGCGATCCCAAACCCCGCCAACACGCGGGCGCCACTGTCGGTGAGGCGCTGCACGAACGCGGAGTTCTCTTCGCCGATCTCCGTGTGCGTTCCGGTAATCCCCCGCCGGAGGGAGGCATAGATATAGGCGGCGCCCATCTCTTCCACCAGACGCAGTCGCGCCTCCTCCGCCCCCATGGAGATCACCGGGACCACGTGGAGCCCCGCCTCACGGCCCGCCGCAAAGAGCCCCTCGTCGGAGTCCACCGGCAGGTCCGGGACGATCAGCCCCGAGACGCCGGCGGCCACCGCGTCCTGGACAAAGCGCTGGATGCCGTAGGCGTAGACGAGCCCCGCGTAACTCATGAGGAAGATCGGCACCGCGCCTTGGCTGGGCCCGGCGCTTTGGCGGGCGCCGTCGTCCTGGCCGGCACCGTCGTCCTGGCCGGCACCGTCGTCCTGGCCGGCACCGGTGCCCCCGGTTATCGATCGGATGAACTCCCACCCCTGAGCCACGCGAAACCCCTGCTGCAGCGCGCCGGCGCAGGCGGCCTGGATCGCGGGACCGTCCGCGGTGGGATCGCTGTAGGGGAATTGCACCTCCAGGTACGCGGCCCCGCCGTCGATCAGCGCCTGTGCCACGCGCACGCTGGCGTCGTAGGTGGGATAGTAGGGAATCATGTGGGCCATGACGGTGCGTGGCGCGCCCGGGGCGGGCCCGTCGCTGCGGTTGCTGCCGTCGGAGCCAGGGGTAATCCCGGCGCTACTGGTAGGCGTGCTCATTCGGTACCTCCTGGAAGTTGGTCGGATGCGATCCCGCTCGGGTTGATCCCGCTCGGGTCGATCGCCGCGGCCTCGGACAAGAGAAATGCGCGCCACGGCCCCGGTGTGAGCTCCCGGGCGGTAATAAACAGGTCCTTGTCGCCGCGGCCACTCATGTTCACCACCACCACCGCATCCGAAGGAAGCGACCGGGCGAGCTCCATCGCCCGATACCCGCCGTGGGCCGATTCCAGGGCAAAGACGATTCCCTCGTTACGAGCAAAGAACTGCAATGCCTCCAGCGCCTGGGCGTCGGTGGCGGTGGAGAACTCCACCCGACCACGCTCACCGAGGTCCGCCAGCTGCGGCCCCACCCCCGGGTAATCCAGCCCCGCCGAGACGGAATGCGTCGCCTCGACCTGGCCGTCTTCGTCCATGAGAAACAGAGATTTATACCCCTGCACGATACCGGTGCGTCCCAACCCGTTGAGCCGGGCGGCGTGATCACCGCGCTGCAATCCGCGGCCTCCCGCCTCAACCCCCACCAGCCGCGGGGACTCCCGCTCCAGGAAGGGGGCAAAGAAGCCGATCGCGTTGGAACCACCCCCCACGCACGCCACCAGCGCCGCCGCCGTGAGTCCACGCTCCCGGAGCTGATCCTCTACCTCGCGGCCGATCACCGACTGAAACTCGCGGACCATATCGGGATAGGGCGATGGTCCCAGGGCGGAACCGATGATGTAGTGGGTGGTATCGTAACTGGCGGCCCAATCGCGGAGCGCCTCATTCACCGCGTCCTTCAGAGTGCGGGTGCCGGAGTTCACCGCCACCACCGATGCGCCAAAGAGCTCCATTTGGTAGACGTTGGGCCGTTGGCGATTGATATCCACCTCGCCCATGTAGACGGTGCACTCCAGGCCCAGCTTCGCGCAGACCGCGGCGGTGGCCAGCCCGTGCTGGCCGGCGCCGGTCTCCGCGATAATGCGGCGCTTCCCCATGCGCTTGGCCAGCAGCGCCTGACCCACGGCGTTGTTGATCTTGTGGGCACCGGTGTTGGCCAGTCCCTCCAGTTTCACGTAGAGCTGCGCCCCGCCGAGCTCCCGCGTGCTGTTCTCCGCGTGTAACAGCGGGGTCGGCCGCCCCACGTACTCGTCCTGGATTCGACCAAACTCCTGCCAGAACGTCTCGTCGGCGATCGCCGCCTGAAACGCCTCGTCCAGCTGATCCAGGGGTCCCCGGAGCACTTCCGCCACGTACCGGCCGCCAAACTCACCAAAGTATCCGCGTTTCATCCTAACTCCTTGAAGAACTGCCGCAGCAGCGTGGGATCTTTCCGTCCCGGCTCCGCCTCGAGCCGACTCGAGGCATCGATCAACTCCGGCTGGTGGGTGGCCACCACCTCCGCCACGTTGTCCGCACCCAGGCCCCCGGCGAGCCACAGCGCCCCGTGGGGTCGCTCAGCCAACGCCTCCCGCACCGCCGCGAGCACCTCGGGAGAGACCGCCTGACCGGTCCCCCCGGCGAGGGTGGGATGGCGCGCGTCCACCAAGAGCCGAATGCTTCGGGCGGTGGTCACCATTTCTCGCGCCTCTGCGGGATGTGCCGGCTTCACCGCCTTAAAATAGGGCGAGCCGTACTCCCCGGCCTGCGCCACATCGGCATCGCCGTGCAGTTGGAGCGCGGAAATCCAGCCCGCAGCGCGGTCCTGCTGCGCGCGCTCAACATGGCCATCGGTTCCCGGCTCCACCACCACCGCCACCAGCGGCACCGTGATGCCCGCCTCTCGCAGCCGTCGCGCCAGTCCCTCCGGGCCACGCCGTTTGGACGGGGCGTAGACGATTCCCAGGAGGTCGGCGCCCAACTCCTGCGCCAGTAGCGCGTCCTCCACGGTGGTGATTCCGCAAATCTTTATTAAAGGTCGAACCTGGCGGTTACCGCCGGCCCGCAGCCGTTCGCGGTGGGCCGCCACCGCCGTCCAGAAGGGGGGCCCGCCCTCAGCGGCGGCGCGGCCCCTGGGCGTAGCGCCGGGCCGCGCGCGCGCGCCAGGCCCGCCCTCGCCGCCCGCCATCACCTCAGCCAGCTCCCGCACCCGCGCGGGCTCCCGGACCACCGCCTCGCCCACCAGCACCGCGGCGAATCCGGCGTCCCGGGCGAGCTCCACATCTTCCCGGTAGAATACCCCCGACTCAAACACCACCTGACACTGCCAGTCGATCTCCTGCAGCAGCGCCGGCGGCGTCAGGAGATCCACGCGGAACGTCCGCAGGTCGCGACTATTGATTCCTACCACCGCCGGCTGGAGGGGGCGCACCTTCTCCAGGTCTTCCCGGTCGTGGATCTCAACCAGTGCGGTGAGGCCGAAGCGCGCGGCAGCCTCGAGGAGCGCCGCAATTTCGTCGCCGGAAAGGATCCCCGCGATCACCAATACCGCATCCGCCCCGGCGCGCCACGCCACCTCCACGTCCACCGGTTCCAGGAGAAAGTCCTTCCGCAGCACCGAGAGGTCGGGATAGGCGCGCTTCACCGCGATGAGGTCCGACAGGGAGCCGGAGAAGTGGTCCTGCTCGGTGAGCACGCTCACCGCCCCGGCGCCGGC
>JAWOCO010000036.1:0-3054 GCA_046483765.1 Alkalispirochaeta sp.
CCCCGAACAGGAGGAGCGCCGCCAGCGCCATCGTCATGAGGACGGGGCGCTTTATAGACAGGTCGGAAAGAAACATCGTAGTTCTCCTTAGGGGGCGCTTAGCGCTGGACCAGCCGGTCCTGCCGTCCGGTCACACGCACCGCCCGGCCATCGGATATGAGGTCCACGCCACTGGTGACCACTTCATCGCCCGGCTCCAGGCCGGACTGAATGGCAACGAGGAGTCCCTGCTGCCGATCGATCGTCACCGGTACCTGGTGGACGGTATCGTCGCGCACCACGAAGACGTAGCGCTCCTCGCCACTTTCGATCACCTGCCGCTGGTTGAGAATCAGCGCTTCCTCGGTCCGAAAGGTGTCGATTTCCACCGAGGCGGTGACGCCACTGCGGATGAGACGGTCCGAGTTATCGAAGCGCACCTGAGCGGCAAACGCCTTACGCGTCTGATCCATCGCCATATCCACCTGCACCACTTCGCCGGAGATTTCCGTGTCCTGCCAAAGCGCGCGCGCCGGTTGCCCCACCTCCACCTGCCGCACCTGGCGGTCGGTGAGCCATACGGTGGTCTTGAGCTCACCGAAGTCGGAGACGGTGAACAGGGGATCTCCCGGCTGGACGTTGTCGGACTCGAAGACGTTGATGCGGGTGATAAACCCGGAGATCGGCGCCCGGACCCCAGTCATGTTCTGGACCGAATCCCAGTTGGCCCGAGCCACTTCAAAGCGTGTGCGGGCGTCATCATAGGATTGTTGCGACACGCCATCGTCCTCGAAGAGCCGCTGGATACGATTGAACGCCGTTCGGGCGCTTTCGTAGTTGAGCCGCGCCTGTTCGTAGTTGAGGGCGGGATTGTCGGTGGGAAAGCGCACCACCGCCGTGTCTGCCTCCACGTAATCCCCCACGGAGTAGGCGATCTCGGTAACGGTATCGGAGACCATGGAGGAAGCGGTGGACTCGGCGGCACCGCTAAGACTGGAGGTGAAACTCATGTAGGTACGAAACGGAACCGGTTCCACCGCGCGCACCTCTACCGGTACGCCATCCTCCCGGTGGATCGCGTCGATACTTCGGGGCTCCTGGGCGTCGTCTTCTGCGGAACAGCCTGATAGGGTGAGGATCGCACTCACTGCGACCACCACGCCCATGACAACGGGTAGTGTGGATCGGGTCATTATCTATCTCCTTTTGGCGTCGGGGCAAACCCGCGCCGTACAAATGCGGCTAATTGGTGGATCTCGTCGGTGGTGGGACTGAGCTGCTGATCTAAGATCATCAGAAATGTCCCCGCCACAAACGCCTCTACCGTGTGCAGGGCTAAGTGCGGCGACCAGGCATGGTGCAGCTCATGCCGCTCGATCGCCTCTTGGAGGAGCTGAATCGCGTTTTCGTCTCCGCGGGTGATCGGCCGGTCTACCGATGTTACCGGTAGACTGTGGCTCATGGAGGTACGGATCACCAGCTCCTGCATCGCTCGAAACTCCTCATCTTCCACGAAACGCTGAATGATCCCGGTGACAGCGGTTTCTACCAGATCCACCGGCGCCCCGGTGGTATTCAAGGAGGCCTCCACCAGCCCGTCGTAAATGCTGTTCAGGCGGGATACGGTCTCCTCAAAGAAGGCCTGCTTGTTCGCAAAGTGCCAGTAGATCGCACCTCGTGTGACCCCGGCCTCCCGCGCCACGTCGTTGAGCGTGCCGGCGGCATACCCTTTGCGGGCAAAAACCTTGATGCCCGCCCGGAAAATCTTCTCCCGAGTCTGCGCTGCCTCTTCCTTGGTACGCTTCATCTAATATATCGCTTCATGTTACATACATCCGTGTATGTATGTATAACTCCATGCTTACCGTGCGTCAAGGGCCGGGTAACCCGAAGTTCACCCACTCCTCCGACTCCATCGGCTCCACCACCGCCACGGCGACGTCCTTCCACCGCCGCCCGGGGTGCCCCTTTACAAACCACCGTCGGCTTCTGCATCATGCGCCATGCAGCCCCACGACATGTTCCGCAATTTGTCTCCCCTGGACCACCGCTATTGGATCGCTAATCGTCACCTCTTCGACCAACTCGGTGACATTCTCAGCGAGGAAGCCGCCGTGACGCAGTGTGTTCGGGTGGAAGCGACGCTTCTGATCCACCTGATTCATACGCTCATGCCCGAGGAGTCCGAGCGGGAGCGGTGGATCGCCGCCGCCGAAGCGCTTCCCACCCAGGTTACCGCCGGCGAGGTCTACGAAGAAGAAGAGACCACCCGTCACAATATTCGCGCCATCGTGAATGTGATCCAACGCCACCTCCCCGGGGAAATTCGCCATTTGGTGCACCTCGGGGCAACCTCGGTGGACATTCTTGATACCGCCGCCGCGCTGCGCTATCGGGATGTCACCCGGCAGGTGGTGCTTCCGCTGCTGATGCAGGTGGAAGAGGTGCTGATTGATCTTGCCGAAGCGAACGCCGAACGGGTGTCCATCGGGCGCACGCACGGGCAGCACGCGGTCCCGATCACCATGGGCTACGCCTTTGCGGAGTACGTCTCGCGTCTGGGGCAGTCCATCGGCGAAATCGAGCACCGCAGCGGGCAACTCACGGGCAAACTGGCCGGGGCGGTGGGCGCCTACAACGCCACCAGCGTGCTCCACCCGGATCCGGAACAGCTTGAGCGGGAGGTCCTGGCCGACCTCGGTCTGGAACCGGGAGAGCACGCCACGCAAATCGTCAGCCCCGAACCGCTTCTGCGGTTGTTGCTGGAGATGAACACCGCCTTCGGGGTGCTGGCAAATCTGGCCGATGACCTGCGCCACCTGCAGCGCACAGAACTGGGAGAGCTCTCGGAGTACTTTGCCGCAGGGCAGGTGGGGAGTTCCACGATGCCGCACAAGCGCAACCCATGGAACGCCGAGCACGTGAAGAGCCTATGGAAGACGTTTGCCCCGCGGAGCATGACGTGGTTTATGGACCAAATCTCCGAGCACCAGCGGGACCTCTCCAACTCCGCCTCGGGGCGCTTTGTGGTGGAGTTTGTGGCGGGCTTTGTGGCCGCCGCCGAACGAACACGCC
>JAWOCO010000127.1:0-8759 GCA_046483765.1 Alkalispirochaeta sp.
TATGAGATCGGTCCGCCACAGCCGCTCAAGGCGAGGACCAGGGCTCCTGCTATCGTCGTCAGCAGGATGGTGCGTTTCTTTGAATATGTCATGAGTTCCTCCTACGCATGAGATAGTACGCGGTAGGTATCAAAGGCGTTTGGAGCAAATATGAAGAGATCGTTAAGATTTCCGTGGGTCGGCTACCGACGCTCTACAAAGTGAAAGAAGGCACTGAACCCCAGCAGGTCGAAGATAGCCCGCACGCTATCAGCCACGTTCGCCAACTCCAACGCCACCGAGCGGTGCTGTAGATCCACCAGGAGCTTTGCGATTACGCCGATGCCGGTGGAGGAGGCATACCTCAAGCCGCGCAGATCCAAAATAATGGTATCAGGGAGCGAAACCACCGTGAGCACGTGGTGCAGGTGAGCCATAACGGTAGGGGAGTTCTCAGTTATCAACTGTCCATGAAGATAGATCACCCCAGTGGATTCGTCGTCCGACACCTCCGCTGCGATTTCGAGTTTCTCACCGTGAAACGGAAGCAGTTCGTTCCACAGCTTGGTGTCCATCACTCGGCGTGCTCCCGGAATACGTGGGCCGGACTGTCTGCAGTCAACGGAAAGAGTCTGGTTTCGATGCGATTGAGAATGCTTGCGATCATTTCCCGCGTAATCGTGGTACCCGCGGTAATATAGGTCATACCGTTATCCAGTTTCAGATCATGGGCCAGAACCATTCCCGCCACCAGATGTCCCGCAGAAACCTCGCGGACCGATCCTTTGTTATCGAGAGAGAGCAGGTCAAAGAGCCGTGCGATCAGAGTAGGATCATAAATCCCGCCGGATTGTGCGCTCAGCGTTCGTCGGATCGAGCTGTGGTCCAATCCCTGCACCTCCTTCGCCACGATATAGTCGAAGGCCAGCCGCACCGTGCGTGAGATGAAGGGAATCTGTGAGCCGGCGAGAGCGTCCGGTGTCCCCGAGCCATCCCAATGCTCCCGGAGGTGACGGATCGCGTGCGCCATCTCCGGAAGATTGAGCGTGCTTCCCAACAGATGCTCACTGGCCTCGAGGAACTGAAAATTGATCTCCCCATCGGCGTCGAGCGCCTCCTCGATCGAGACTCCCAAACTCAGGGCGCCCAGTGGAAAGAAATACGATGCCATCTCACATAACCGGATCTCTGAGCGTTCGGCGCCGCGATCCTCCGCCAGGCGCTTGGCCAGTTGGGAGATGCGCCGGGACAGGGTGCGCCCACCGGTCTCCCGGTTGATCATCGCAATCACACTGTCGAGAAAGGCGAACGTGTTGTTTAACGATTCCTCAGTGGAACGTTGCTTTTCCTCTAATTGTGCGAGGGCGTCGTGAAGCGCGGCGGTGCGCTGATCGACCAGTTCCGCCAATTCCGCCACCATTTCTTCACGTTCCCGATTAATGCGTGCGTGCTCAAGTGCATTCCGTATGATCACCAGGAGCTCATCGTCATCCCACGGTTTAAACAGGTACCGGTAGACATCGCCTCGATTGACTGCGTGGCGCATCGCTTCCGTATCTGAGAAGCCGGTGAGAATGATTCTGAGCGTCTCGGGATAGCGGTCCCTTACCCACTCCACAAACCGGTGGCCCTCGATCTGGGGCATCTTTTCATCTGAGATCAGAACGTCGATCCGGTGCTTTTTGAAGATCGCGGTGGCCCCTACCGCGCTGTCGGCGGTGAAGACCGTGGTGTCCGGCAGTTCTTCAAACAGCCGTTTCAATGACTTCAGGATATTCGGCTCGTCATCGACCAATAGCAGGCGATATAAGGATTCATCATTCATCGCGTCCACTCTCTTTGGGTAGCTGTAACATAAATACCGTTCCCTGTCCGTGTCCCTGTTCGTGTTCCTGTTCCCTCAGCTGATCCGATTGTAACCGCAAATTGCCGCCGTGACGATTCACGATGATATCGTAGGCGATGCTGAGGCCTAGACCGGTTCCCTCGCCGGCTTTTTTGGTCGTAAAGAACGGTTGAAAGACCAGCCCCTGCACTTTCGCGGGAATGCCGGGGCCATTGTCGGAGACGCTACAGCAGACATAATCATCTTCCTCCCACGTTCGTATAGTGATCGTTCCCCGCTCCGTGGCCCCGGATGCGATCGCCTGGGCAGCGTTGACGATCAGTGTGAGCAGAACCTGATTAATCTCATTGGCATTGCACGCCACCGGAGGCACGGAACCGGCCTCCACGGTGACGTCGGCGACGTACTTATACTCATTGCGGGCGATCGTGAGTGTGCTTTCTACCCCGCGATTGATATCGTAGTCCTCCATGAGCTCGTTGTTGCCGGCCCGGGAGAAGTCCTTCAGATTGGTTACGATCGCCACGATGCGCTGGATTCCGTCCTCCGTTTCTCGAAAGAGGTCACCGATCTCCGTGAGCGTACGTTCAATGCGGTGCTCCCTCCAGAGTTGCTCCAGCTCCGGCGGTTTGGGGTCCGGCAGACGCTGGTACGCGGTAAAGAACGGTAGGTACCGATCCACGTACCGCCGCAACGTGGAAAAGTTACTGCGTACGAACCCAAGGGGATTGTTGACCTCGTGGGCTATGCCCGCCGAGAGTTCTCCAATGGAGGCCAATTTTTCCCGCTTTACCAGCTCATTCTGCGCCTGGCGGAGCTCCTCATTGGCCTGACTCAGCTCCATGGAGCGCCGAATCGACTCCTGCTCAGAACGAATACGCTCAGTGATATCGTGAATGACACCCTGAAAGAGGCGGCGGGCCGGTTCGTTCCGGTTATCGCTCTCCCTCACTCCCGTAGCGCTTTCCGAGCCGAAGAGGGGTGTTCCATTTTTCGTCTTCAGAACGATTTCATGGTTCTTCACGTAGTCGCGCTGAGACATCTCATCCAGGAACAGCTCTCGCGCCGCGGGCTGCAGATAGAACTCGACCACATTGCGACCGATCAGCTCTTCTGGACTGTCGTACCCCAACATCTGAGCTCCGGCCTCATTGATCTCGATGAGCGTTCCGTCTGCGGCGGAGACGAAGACCATGTCCGCTGAATCCTGGAACAAGGATCGGTATCGCACCTCAGACCGGTGCAGCTCGTGGTGAGCCTGCCGCAGCCGTTCCTCCGCGATCTGCTGGGAGGTGGTATCGGCCAGCACGATAATCATTGAGGCCGCCTGATCTGCCTCTGCCGGTATGGGTACGATAACTCCCTGACCCCACAGGGAGTCGCCGCTTTTGGCGCGTAAGGTCAAGGTCAGGTTCTGGGCCGCATCCGAGGTGATGTCGCTACTCGAGGAAAAGAGCGTATTCAGGGCTGAGCTGGGCTCTCGGAGTAGTTCCCGGAAGTCCATCCCCGCGAGGTCGGCGGCGCTATACGCGATCCACCGATGGAAATAGGGATTGCCGGCGACAAATCGCCCGGACCTGTCGAGGGTAATGATACTCATGGGAGAGTAGTCAGAGAACGTCTGGAGTTGGTGCTGTTGGGCGAGGGCCTCTGCCTCCGCTCGGTCCCGCAGGTACTTCTGCATCAGCGAATGCAGCGCAAAAGACAAATCCGCCGCCAGTTCCAGGAAGATCTGCTGTACTTCGGGATCCTGTAACTGCTGCCGATCAACGCCTACGGTGACTACACCAAAATTTTGCGTGCCGTAGCGCAGGGGGGCGGACATAACCGCGTTGGATCGGTACAGCGGGTGCAAGGGACAGTCTGGAAACTCCTGTGCGGGATGGGCACAGGTGAACAGGGACACCCGGTTTTGGGTCGTAGAAGCCATGCATTGTGGATCGCGATTTCCCAAGATCTGGAGCAGCTCGCTTCCCGAATCGACCAGGCCCGCGGCTCCGGCGGTGCGGCTCTCATTTAACTCCCACGAATCTAAGAGAATCCAGGCGGAACTGTAGGCCCCGTTCGACACCAGAACATCACACACCTCCTGCACCAATTCGCCGGCGTCTAAGGAGCGAATAAGCACGGAGTGTACTTCTCGTATCGAAAGGAGGATGCGGTTTACCTGCTCCAGGCGAAGGCGATTAGCTTCACTCTGTGAGATGTCTCGTGCAGCGACCAGTTCTCCGGAGTAGCGCCCGTGGCGTATCACCGGTGAGGACCGGATCCCGACAGTGACCTGGTGACCATCCGTGTCCGTGAGCGTGCTTACCATATCGAACGAGCGGCCTGCTTCCAGACCTCGTGATTCAGCCAGGAGTCGCGATCGTACCAGGTAGTCGTGCTGAAAGACCTCACTCACCGGAGCTCCTACGAGGGAGTCTTGTGAACGGCCCATCGTTTCAGCTCCATGGCGGTTGATATACTCTATCCAGCCCTGCGGATCATGAATCAGGACGATTTCCGTGATCGTCTCAACCAGCGAGTGGTAGCGATACTCCTGCTCCAGCTGCTTTCGGTGGGCTGCATGCAAGCGAAACGCCATCCGAATCGACTCCGCGATGACAAAACTGCTGGAGTTTTTCAGGATCACCCCATAGTGCGTGATCTGCGAAATCTCCTCCATCGTATCCCGGTCATCGGAGGCGGTAAGAAAGACGATCGGTGTCGACACGGTCTCAGAGATGCGTCGCGCCAAGGGTATCCCGTCGCGGACGGTTTCCAGGGTGATATCAACGACGATTAGGTCGAAATAGGGCGTCTCACCGTGCTGATCGTGGGTCTGGAGTTCGGGAAGATCCCTGCTGGAGTAGGCGCTGGTCAGGGTCATATCCATGTTGCCCACGATAGACTGCATGAAGAGGTGAGTAGATGGGGCGTCATCGATGAGGAGTAGCTGTTTCACCAGATGATTCCAATTCTCACCACGGTAACATCATCCTGTTGTGCCGCCATGCCCAGCTCCCGGTGGCATGCCGAGACGAAAGAGTCCAGACCGGTAGCCGCCCGGGGATGTTCCACGATCAGTCGCGAGAGCTGGTTCGCTGACAGCTTCTCGTTTGCCCGAGGGTATTCTGTGACCCCGTCGGTGATAAGCGTCAGTACATCACCACTATGCAGTGCCTCGGACTGGTCGAAATACCGGATTCCGGGCTGCACACCGAGTACCGGTCCGTGTTTATCAAGTACGAGGCATTTTTCATCCCGAAGCAGATACAGGGGCTCGTGGCCGGCGCAGGCGGTTGTAACGGTGCGCTGCTCGAGATCGATAAGTGTTGCCGAGAAGGTGAGAATGAGATCGGGCACCGACTCAAACTCTCGCAGGAACTGCTCATTGAGCCATTCCAAAAACTCTCCGGGAGAGAATCCGTTCTCTAATGCGGGACGAATGAACCCGCGGTAGATCAATGACTTCAGGATTGCTGTGACGAACGCGGCTTGGATACCGTGTCCCGCAACATCTCCGATGAGGGCAATTACTGACGAGGCTCCAAACGGAATCACATCATAGTAATCGCCGCCACAGGACAGCCACGGAAGTGGACGGTATCGAATCCCAATCGACAGGGCCGGATGGGAGGGCAGTTCCGACTCCAGGAGCTTCTGCTGCAGTTCTCCCGCCCACTGCAGCTCTGATTGCAGCTGCCGAGTGCGGCACTCGCTGTCCCGTTTTAGTCGCGCGTGCTCCACAGCCCGGATCACCGTCTGCAGTAAGCGTTCGTTGTCCCAGGGCTTCGTCTCATAGGAGAAAATACCCGCGTGGATCGCCTGCTGGATATCATCAAGATCCGCGTAGCCGGTGAGCACGATCGACGTGACAAAGGGGGCGCGCTGACGCACCTCCTGCACCAGCTCTGCTCCACCGCGATTGGGCATCCGTAGATCCGTGATCATAACCAGGACCAGTTCTCCGGTGGTGTCGATCAGCTGCAGCGCCTCATCGGTGGAAGCTGCCGTGACGAGCGAGAGACCCTGATCTTCCACCATGTCGGATAGAAGTCGGGAGAGCGAAGCGAGGACCGACGGTTCGTCATCTACCAGTAGGAGATACTCGGCGGCCTCTTCGTCACAGAACATAGTCACTAATTAAGCATACTCCACTCGTGCCGGGCACCGCAAACTCGTGTCCCTTCGCATGCATGAGATGTGTGTTATCCTGGGGGTATGAAACAGGACAAATTGATCTCACAGCTTATGGAACAGGAAGAACAGTTAAAATTTTCCTCTTTTGATCATGATCGCGCGATTGAAGTGGGGATGGCGATCTACCGGACCGCGAAGGAACGGGAACTTTCAGTGACGATTGACGTGTCTGCATTTGGACAGACGATCTTCCACGTGGCGCTCCCCGGCACCGCCCCGGATAACGACCGGTGGATCGACCGCAAACGGGCGGTAGTCCATCGCATGCAGAAGAGCTCCTATCGCGTGGGCCGCGAACTTGCCTCCGAGGGACTCTCTATCGAAGAACGCTATTTCGTGAGTGGTATGGAGTTCAGTCCCCACGGTGGCTGCTTTCCGGTGCGCCTGGAGGGAAGTTCCGGCGTCATTGGTACCGTTACAGTATCGGGTTTGACGCAGGAAGAGGATCACCAGTTAGTGGTGTCGGTGCTGGAACAGCTGCTGAAGCAGTAGCTGTCATCCGAAAACGATTTGACAACGGCGCATGCAGATTTTATGATCGAAGATAGCCGTGGTATCGATTTCAGAAACGATTGAGGAGACGAATTCATGACCACACGGAAACTCCGGGGGGCAATTATTGGCGGCGGCCTCGGATCACTGATTGGGTCCGTGCACCGGACCGCCCTGGCGATGGATGGATCCGCTGAGCTGGTGGCGGGGGTGTTCTCCCGTGATCCACAGCGAAACCGGGACTCAGGTGCCGCGATGGGCGTAGAACCCGCGCGGTGCTACGGCTCCGTGGCGGAGCTGATTGCCCAGGAGCCCGACCTGGACTGGGTGTCAGTCATGACGCCGAACAACGTGCACTTCGAGCAGCTCTCGGCGCTGGTCCGTGCCGGCTTTCACGTCATCGCCGATAAACCGCTGACTGCCACGTTGTCCGAGGCGGAGGAGCTGGCGCGCATGGTCCGCGACGCTCACCAGGTCTTTGTGGTGACCCACGCGTACACCGGGTACCCGATGGTTCGACAGGCCCGCGACCTGGTGGCCGCGGGAGAGCTGGGGCGCGTGTACAAAGTGGTGGTGGAGTACTTTCAGGGGTGGCTCAGTGACTTTCACGCAGTCTCCGATGAAACCCAGATGCCGTGGCGCACGCAGCGCGCGGTCAGTGGAATCGCCTGTACCACCGCCGATATCGGCACGCACGCGGAGAACCTGGCCCGCTTCATCACCGGTAAATCGATTCAGCGGCTCTCGGCGCGGACGCATACCTTCCTGCCTGCAAACCAGTTAGATGATGACATGACTGTGCTGGCGGAATATGGGGATGGTGTTCAGGGAGTACTGTTGGCGTCCCAGATTTCCACCGGTGAACGGAACGCGCTGACGATTCGCATCTATGGTGAAGAGGCGGGGCTGGAGTGGTGCCAGGAGCATCCTAACCAGCTCACGATCAAGAGGCGTGACATGTCGCATGTGGTTTACGACTCCGGGGTGCCGATTCGCTCCGACAATCCCAATTACCACTTCCGGCTGCCCCCGGGCCATCCGGAGGGGCTGATTGAGGCGTTTGCCAACGTGTACCAAGACGCCTTTGACCATATTCGATCCGGCCGGAGCGGTCCCGATGTCCCAGGGGTTCCCGGCATTGGCGACGGACTGGCGGGAATGATCTTTACTGACCTGGTGGTCAGCAGTAACGCCGACGGCGGCGCGTGGGTCGAGTGGCCGCAGCAGTAGCGCGGCACGTACCGAGGAGGAACGTATGGCACTTAATTTCAAGCAGGATCTGACGGCGGTTTTTGGGCATCCAGTGGCGGAAAACCCCACCCAGGTGATGGCTGAGGCCGCCTATCGGCATCACGACCTCAACTGGCGATACCTCACGGTGGAAGTTCTCCCGGAGGATCTTCCGGCGGCGGTGGCCGGGGCGCGGGCCATGGGATTTGGCGGGTTCAACCTGACTATTCCGCACAAAGTGGCAGTTATCCCCCATTTGGACGGCTTGGGAGAGTCGGCGGAAGTGATCGGCGCGGTGAACTGTGTAGTGCGGCGGGGTGACACGCTGATCGGTGAGAATACCGATGGCCGGGGCTTTCTGGAATCGCTACGGGAGATTATCGATCCTTCCGGCGCGAAGGTGACGATGATCGGCGCCGGTGGTGCGGCGCGGGCGATCGCGGTAGAACTGGCACTCGCCGGTGCGGCTTCGGTGACGATTATCAACCGTTCAGAGGAGCGCGGTGCGGAACTCGTGAAGTACCTGCAGGGACGACTGGAGACTAAGATCGTACGAGCACCCTGGAGTGAGTCGATTTCGGTACCGTCGGGAACCGATGTGCTGATTAACGCCACCTCGATCGGGCTCTATCCCGATGTCTCCGGGTGTCCCCCGATCGATTTTACCTCTCTCGCGGAATCGACGGTGGTGGCGGATGTAATTCCCAATCCACCGCGCACGCCCTTTCTTCGTCACGCGGAAGAACGGGGCTGCCGCACGATCGACGGTCTGGGAATGCTCATCAACCAGGGGCGTATCGGGATTCAGTACTGGACCGGAGTGGACCCCGATCCCGCGGTTATGCGGGCGGCGCTTGAAGAAGTATTTGCCGAATGACCGCATCCGGCATTGTGTATTACGCTCAATATGGTAAACTTCCGCTATGAAAACGTTGTCAAGTTCGTTCTCAGGAGTGTTCCATGCCATCGATTCGTGATGTAGCGAGGCTGGCGGGAGTTTCCATTTCCACCGTTTCCCGGGTGGTGA
>JAWOCO010000133.1:0-2990 GCA_046483765.1 Alkalispirochaeta sp.
GATGAGATCGATTCCATCGGACGGCAACGGGGCGCCGGGCTCGGGGGCGGCCACGACGAGCGGGAGCAGACGCTGAACCAGCTCCTGTCTGAGATGGACGGCTTTGACAAGTCGGAAACGGTCATCGTGCTGGCGGCCACCAACCGGCCGGACGTACTGGACCCGGCACTCCTGCGGCCCGGTCGCTTTGACCGACGCATTACCGTGCCCGCTCCGGCGGTACGCGACCGGGAGGCGATTCTCAAAATTCACGCCGCCCGACGGCCGATGGAAGAGGACGTGGATATCGACTCGATCGCCCGCAGTACCGCCGGATTCAGCGGCGCCGATCTGGCAAACCTCCTGAATGAGGCGTCCCTCATGGCGGCCCGAGCCCGTCACAAGAAGGTGTCCCACGAGGATATTCTCGCCGCCCGGGACAAGATCGTTCTCGGGCTGGAACGCAGCGGCGTGGTGATGAGCGACGAGGAACGGCGCACTGTAGCCTACCACGAGGCCGGTCACGCCCTGGTGGCGGTCCACGTGCCACAGGCGGAACCGGTGCACAAGGTAACGATCATTCCCCGGGAGCGCGCCATGGGGCTCACCGAGCAGCTCCCGGAGGGCGATAAGTACTTGTATCGGCGCGATTACATCACCGACCGCCTGGCAGTGATGATGGGCGGACGCGCAGCGGAGGCGGAGGTCATAGGAGAAATCACCAGCGGCGCCGCCAACGACCTGAAGCAAGCCTACAGCATCGCCCGCCAAATGGTGTTGGAATGGGGAATGAGCGAGCGGTTCGGAAACGTGGCGTTTGGTTCCGGCGAGCGCGAGGTGTTTCTCGGCAGCGAGTTGGGGCACCAGCGTCAGTATAGCGACTCCACCGCCCGGGAAATCGATGATGAAGTACGGGAGATCCTGAACGAGGCGTACTCCCGCGCCGTGGAAATCGTCCAATCGAAACGCGACGGCCTGGACAAACTGGCTGAAGCGCTCCTGGAGAAGGAGCAGGTGACTCGAGAGCAGGTGGAAGACCTCCTCGGTGTCCGATAGGGAGGAATCTATGATTGTGAGAATAATTACCGTTCACGTGAAACCGGGAAGCGAAGATGAGTTTGAGCGGCTCACCACCGAGAATCATGAGGCGTCGCTCACCGAACCGGGGGTGCTCCGCTTTGATGTTCTGCGGGACAACGAGGACCCCTGCACCTACTACCTGTACGAGGCGTACCGGGACGAAGCGTCGACCTTCGCCCATAAGGAGACCGATCACTACAGCCACTGGAAAGAGCACGTGGCACCGCTGCTTGCCGGCGAGCGGACATCGGTCACTACCACCCCGTTGGTACCGATGACCGAAAATTCCTGGCGCGGAAACTACTGACTCCGCCGCTACGCTAAAGCCGTCTCCCGGAGGGTGTCGTACACCGGCACGCCGGTAGCCTCCAGGCGGCTGCGAGAGTGGTGACCGGAGGCGATGAGAATACAGGACACACCCATTTCCCGCGCCACCTCCGCATCGTGGACGGTATCCCCCACCATGAGCGCCTGCGTGGGATCTATCCCAGAGCGGGCGATGAGTTCGCGCCCCACCTGCGCCTTAGATACGGCCAGGTGGTTACTCAGCCCGTGGAGCGCATCAAAGTAGTCGTGGAGGCGGTGGTGCCGCACCGCCTCGTGGAGCGACGTCTCCCGGCTTGCAGAGAGCACCATTTGCGTGACGTTTCGCTGCCGAAGCGCGTGCAGCACCTCTTCCACGCCGTCGTGGAGGGGGCACTGGAGCACCTGGGAGTTGAAGCCCGCGATAAACTCATCCGCCAGTACCGAAAACGGCTCCACCGCAAAATCAAAACCCGCCCGGCGGTAGTAGTGCTCCACGGGAAAATCGAAGATCTCTCGGTAGCGATGCGTATCCATCTCCGGTAAGCCCCGCCGCCGAAGCATGCCGTTGGCCACCTCCAGCGCCAGCCACAGATCGTCCAGGAGCGTGCCGTTCCAGTCCCAGATCACATACTTCCACGGGGATTCATTCTCCTGGTCATACATCGCCGGCATGATGCACCGGAATCCCGAGATCGTGCTACCATATCGGCATGATTTTTACCGTCACATCTCTCGCCGCCTGCCGGGAGAATACCCGCGCCCGGTACCTCTCGGGAGCCGAGGCAGTTTTCTGGGAGACCGCTAACACTACCGAGTTTGAATCACCGGCGGAACGAAGCGCCTTTCAGTGGCGTTACTTCGACTATTACGCGCTCCACGCGCCGGAGTTCTTCTTTGTGGCGGTATCGGAGGAGGCCGAACCCACGTCCCAGCCCACATCAGAGTCCACGCCCCAGTCCACCTCCGAGCCGACGCCCCAGCCCACCTCCGAGCCCCCACCCGAGCCCACTGTGTTGGGCTATATCTGTGGGGTGGCGGACACCAGATCTCACGCTGAGCTGTACCGGGTGGCCGCCCACGTTCCGATCTTTGACGATCTATACACGAGCTACCCCGCTCACCTGCACATTAATCTCACCGCCGCCAGCCGCGGACTGGGATTGGGGGGCCGGTTGGTGGAATCACTGTCATCGGCGGTGGCCGCGGCAGGGGCCGGAGGCATCCATCTGGTTACCAGCCCGGGGGCACGCAACGTGTCGTTTTACCGGCGCCAGGGGTTTATAGACGCGGTGGAGCGCACCCTACCCACCGGCGGTGGGCAGGGTGTGCCGCTTCTGTTTCTGGGCAAGCACTGGTAGCCCCTACAGCGCCTCGGCGCCGCTGATCACTTCCCGCATGAAGTAGTAACTGTCCTTGGGAACCCGGCGCTGGTTGATGTAGTCCGCGTAGATAATGCCGAAGCGCTTGGTATAGCCCAGGGCCCACTCGAAGTTGTCGATCAGACTCCAGACGTAGTACCCGCGCAGGTCTACGCCCTCTTCGATCGCGTCCAGGGCGGCGGTGAAATGCTCCCGCAGGTAGGAGACACGCCGCGGATCGTGGCAGCGCAGACCGTCGGCGCTGAG